>CALDGV010000540.1 GCA_937941745.1 uncultured Prosthecobacter sp.
TGAGCTGCGGCACGTTTTTCAGCGTGAGATCGAGCCCGTGATCCGAGACGAGAAAGAACCAGTTTCCACCCCAGGCGACATCTCCGGTCACGCCGCCGGCCTTCACCGCCTTGGCGTGGCGATACGACGGCACGTTGCGAATGCTCACGCGACCATTTTCATGCAGCACCACCGTCACCACGCCCACAGGCGTCTCCACACGATGCTCGCCCACTGTGATGCGCCCGAGGTGCTTCAAGGTGGCAACCAGGCCGATCATGCCATGTCCGCACATGCCGAGCAGACCGACGTTGTTGAAGAAGATCACACCCGCGGCACAGGACGCGTCTTTGGGCTCCACGAGCAGTGCGCCAACGATCACCTCATGCCCGCGTGGCTCGCAGATGATGGCCAGGCGATACGTTTCGAGCTCCGCGGGGGAGATTCCGCCCAAAACGACGCGCGTGGGTTCGCCGCCAGTGTGGGAGTCGATGATCGGAATGCGCTGCATGGAACCATGCATGAAACGCGGCGGGGCAGGGGTCTTGGATGATTCCCGCCTGCCTGGGTGCCAAAATGAACCAATCAGGGCTTGCGTGCCTTCTTGGCGGCAGGGGGAGGTGGCACGGCCACGCCAGCGGCTTCCATGACGATCCTCTGGAAGGCATCGCGTGCTTTGCCGCTGTCTGGAACAAGGACATTCTGCACCAGGAAGACCGTGGCAATCTGACGTTCGGGGTCGATCCAGCCATGGGTGGCGAAAGCGCCACCATGCCCAAAGCTGCCGATGGGCATGGCAGGGCAGGGGCGCTGGGCTTCGATGTTGAACTGCCAGCCGGCGGCATAGCTCTGGAGCTTGCCATCGGTCGTCACGGGAGTGGTCATGTCCTTCACCGCAGCGGCGGAAAGGATGCGCACGCCCTCAAGTTCACCCTGATTGGCAATCATGGCGTAGAAACGTCCCATGTCGGCGGCGGTGGAGAAAAGGCCGCCGGAGGGCTCGACCATGTGGGTGACGCTGGCGTCGCTGGTGACGAAGGGATTGTAGCCGGGAACAAGCGCCTTGGTTTCTTCGTCCATCTTGTAGGTCCGGGCGATCCGGGCGCGGTGTGCGTCACCTGGGTTGAAGAGCGTGTCGCGCAGGCCCAGGGGTTTGAAGAGGCGCTCACGCAGGAAGTCTTCATACTTCATGCCGGAGACGATTTCCAGGATGCGGCCTGCCACCGTGGGACCGAAGCCGTATTCGTAGCTGCTGCCGGGCTGGAAGGCGAGCGGAGCCTTGAGCAGCGAGGCGACATAAGATTTCAGGGAGATGGCGCCATCGGTGGGCTTGCGGGGAGGGAAGGCGATGCCGGCGGTGTGGCTGAGCAGCATGCGCAGCGTGATGGGGCGGATGGGCGGGCGGCCATCCGCCATCTTCACCTGGGCGAGTTCAGGCAGCCAGTTCGCGGCAGGAGCATCCAGGGCCAGCTTCCGTTCATCCACCAGGATCATGACGGCAGCGGCATTCACCGACTTCGTCATCGAGGCGATCCAGAACAGGGCATCCTTTTCCATCGGGCGGTTTTTGGCTATGTCAGCCATGCCAGCGGCCTCGTGATGGATGATTTTTCCTTTTTCCATCACCAGTGTGACGATTCCTGCAGCCTGCTTGGCGGCCACAGCCTGCTCCATGGCAGGCCGGATGGCCTCGAGTTTGGATGCATCCAGCCCCTGGGCAAGGCTGGTGACGAGGGCGAAGCTGCAAAGAAGGAATCGAAGGATCATCCGTTCTCAACGTCGCCCCTCGGAGGCCTGTTGCATGAGGCGTGCTCCTCCTTTCGTAGTGCTCCTCCCTCGTTCCTGCATGAAAGCCATTCCCCTTCTGCTCGCCCTCACCAGCCTGTCTGCCGCCGCGGATGGCCCGAAGCCGATGCCCGAGTCTCTGCGGGTGCACACCCAGCCGCCCCCAGAATGGGCAGGCAAGCTGGGCGATCACCGCTCTCCGCTGGTCTTCAAAGACGGCCGCCCGGTGCGCACGCCTGAAGACTGGAGCCGCAGGCGGGCTGAAATTTTGGAAGACTGGCAGTCGCTGATGGGGCCCTGGCCGGCGTTGCTGGAAAAGCCTGCTCTGGAGGTGCTGGAAAGCCGTCCGCGGGAGGCATTCACCCAGCAGCGGGTGCGCCTGCAGATTGCGTCCGACCAGCATGGGGAGGGCTACCTGCTGATCCCGCCGGGCAAAGGACCCTTTCCGGCCGTTGTCGTGCCTTTTTACGATCCCGAAACGAGTGCAGGCCTCGCGGGCAAGCCTTTGCGTGACTTTGCCTACCAGCTCACCAAGCGCGGATTTGTCAGCCTGTGCATCGGTTCTCCAGGAGGCGACGCACGCAAGCCGGTGCTGACCGCCGGTGCCAGGTGCCAGCCGCTAAGCTACCTGGCCTACATCTCGGCCAATGCCTGGCAGGCCCTGGCTGGTTTGCCACAGGTGGATGCCAAGCGGATTGGCATCGTCGGGCATTCCTATGGCGGGAAGTGGTCCATGTTCAGCGCGTGCCTCTGGGAAAAATATGCCTGTGCGGTGTGGTCGGACCCCGGCATCGTCTTTGATGAGACCCGCGGCAGCATCAACTACCAGGAGCCCTGGTATCTCGGCCTCGATCCGGCCATGACCCGCAAGCCGGGCCTGGTGACGGCGGAAAATCCTCGCACCGGTGCCTACAAAACCCTGGTGCAGCGAGGGCACGATCTTGTCGAATTTCAGGCGTTGATGGCGCCGCGTCCCTTCCTGGTGTCTGGCGGTGCCGAGGACCCGCCGAAGCGCTGGACGGTGCTGAACCACATCCGTCAGGTTTACCAGCTGCTGGGGCATGACGACCGCGTGGCGATGACGAACCGTGAGAAGCATGATCCGAACGAGGGCTCCAATGCCGTGATTTACGCCTTTTTTGAGCACTGGCTGAAGCCCTAACCTGTGGAAAGAGAAGCGAAGAGCCCGGAACTACGTCTTGCTCATCGGGCGGGATCGTGGCTTAACAGGGTTTCCTTTTTCTTTCCGCACCTTGTCCCTCAGCTCTGTTCAGCCTGTGAATGTCCGTCGTCTTGCCATCGAAGTCCTGGAAGCCTGGCAAAAAACACCCCGTTTTGCCGCGGATCTGCTGGATGACAAGACGCGTCAGGCCGCTCTCTCCGGACCCAATGCCGCCTTCCTGCACGACATTGTGCTCACGACGTTGCGGAACCTGAGCCTGCTGGACCACTGGGTTGGGCACCTCACGGGAGGTCGTCACCTGGACCACCGCACCCGCTGGGTGCTGCGCGTGGGGCTCTGCCAGCTGCTGCTGCTTGGCGTGCCCTCCCATGCGGCGGTCAATGAAACGGTCGCCACTGCAGGCCGGGCTTCCGGGTTGGTGAATGCCGTTCTGCGCCGGGCGGGGCGGGAGTTGGAAAGCCTGCTGGCCCAGCGGGCGCAGCTGCCTCTGGCGGTGGCCTACTCCCATCCGGAATTCCTCGTGCGGCGCTGGATCAAGACCATGGGCAAGACCAAGGCTGAGGCCCTCTGCCAGTGGAACCAGGAGCCTGCTCCGACCCACATTCGTCTGAACCGGCTCCATGAGGAGGCTGAGGAGCGCCTGGGCAAGCTGCCAGGCCTCACCGCTCACCCGACAGAGGAGGATTTCTTCCTTGTGAACCCCGTGCCCAGGGAAGCTTTGAAGGCCGGGATCTGCTACGCGCAGGACCCGAGCACTTCCATCGCACCCAAAATGCTTGGCGCCCGCCCCGGTGAGACGGTGCTGGACGCCTGTGCCGCACCGGGAGGCAAGACGGCCATCCTGGCCCAGGTGATGTGCGGTGAGGGGCGCCTGATCGCCTGTGACAGCTCCCCCGCCCGGCTCACCCGGCTGCGGGAGAACCTCACCCGCCTGCGTGCTCATCAGGTGCAGATTCACCAGCATGACTTTCTTGCCGATGCGCCTCCTCCTTTCGGTGACCTGCTGTTTGACCGCATCCTTCTCGATGTGCCGTGCTCCAACACCGGTGTCATGCGCCGCCGCATTGATGTCCGCTGGCGGCTGACCGAGCCGGAGTTTGCTGAACTGGCGCGCACGCAGCGAGGCATCGTGGAAAGCACCCTGCGCTACCTGAAGCCCGGCGGCAGCCTGGTTTACAGCACCTGCAGCATCGACCCCGAGGAGAACCAAAACCTCGTCAAGGCGGTCCTGGCAGACCATCCGGAGCTGGAACTGCTGGAAAGCCGCCTGATTTTCCCTCCCAAGGACCAGATGGACGGGGCCTATGCCGCCCGTCTCGTGCGGAGGCGTTAAAACCGGATTTCACCGGTTGACGAAACGCTGCGGGCGGTTAATCTCGCGCCCCCTTTTCCCCGAACCCCCTAGTCCCAGCACCTTATGGCCAAAGTCTGTCAAGTTACCGGAGTCACCGTCACGCGTGGCCACCACATCCATCGCAGCGGTAAAGCCAAGAAAGAAGGCGGTATCGGTAAGCACATCACCAAGCGTGTGAAGCGCGTCATCTTCCCGAACCTCCGCACGAAGCGCATCTGGGTTCCTGAACTGAACAAGTTCGTCACCGTGAAGCTTTCCGCCCGCGCTCTGAAGACCGTGAACAAGAACGGTGCCTTCAAGGTCCTCAAGGAAGCAGGTCTGATCTAAGACCCTCGTCCCCTTTTCATCCCCCCAACACCTGAAGGCAGGCCGCGAGGCCTGCCTTTGGCGTTTCCAGGTATTCCGTGGATTGATGCCTGCGGGAAACGGATTTCTTCCTGCTGCTTCAGGAACCTGCAGGCGCCTCTTGGAGAAAGGCCTTCACCAAGGTGTCGGCGTTGTATTCCAACAGCCGCAGGTAGGTCGGTGCCGCGCCTGAGGCTTCGGTGAGCGAGTCCACGTAAAGGACGCCACCAAATCGGGCGCCAGTTTCCTTGGCCACCTGCAGCATGGCTTTGTCGCTGATGGTGCTCTCACTGAAAACCACTGGGATCTGATGCTGTCGGATGGCATCCACGACCTTCCGGACCTGCTGCGGCGTTCCTTCTGAGTCGGCATTCACCGGCCAGAGGTACAGTTCCTTCATTCCATAGTCCCTGGCCAGGTAGGAAAAGGCGCCTTCACAGCTCACCAGCCAGCGCTGAGCCTCTGGAATCGTGCTGAGCTTTCGCCGAACAGGCGCATCCACCGCGCGCAGCTTCTCGGTGTAGGCGGCTGCGTTGGCATTGTAGGTGCCCTCATTCGCCGGATCGAGCCTGACGAGCGCAGCGCGGATGTTTTCCACATAGCGGATCGCGTTGGATGGCGACATCCAGGCGTGAGGGTTCGGCCGGCCATTGTAGGGGCCCTCGCTGATGCTCATGGGCTCGATTCCCTCGCTGATGACCACCGCAGGTACGCCCCTCAGCTGCTGCAGGAATTTTTCGAACCAGCGTTCCAGGCCCAGTCCATTCCAAAGCACAAGATCGGCGTCCTGGGCCTTCACCAAATCCAGAGGTGTGGGTTCATAATCGTGGATTTCCGCGCCTGGTTTGGTGATGGATTCCACCACGGCAGCTTCTCCCGCCACATTTTGGGCCATGTCCTGGATGATGGTAAAGGTGGTCAGGATGCGTTTGCGCCCGCCGGAAGTATCGGCTGGCTTTTCGCAAGCGATGAAGCAGGTGCTTGCCCAGAGGATCAGAATCAGGCGCTGTAGCATGGTCGGAGGGGGATGGATTTAAAAACGAACGCTCATGCCGGTGAAGACGCCAAAGTCAGGAGCGGCGCGGTTCAGGCCGAGCCGGACCCCGGCATCAAAAACGAGGTTGTCAGTCACAGCAAAAGTCAGGCCCGCGTCGAAAAGACCTTGGAAATCCGCATCCTCGCCCGCGATCGCCACCAGCTCGACATACATCCCGAGTTTTTCCGTCAGGCTGAGACCAAGCGTTGCAGAATTCAAAAACTCCAGGTCGTGCCCCTGGGTCTCGCTGTCGTTCACGAGGTCGGCCTCGGTCATCAGGCCCAGGGAAAGGCGCTCCGACAGCGTGATCGAAAACGGTACGATCAATCCTCCCGCCCAGGCATCGTCACTCACGTCCGTATGCGTTGGCAGCGTGATGTAGGGCATGATCGCCAGCGCCGTCGTGCCGCCGTCGTTGCCCCAAAGGTTGTGCTTGTAGCGCACGGTCACATCCCCGAATCCGGATGTCCTGGTCCCATCGCCACGTTCCGACTCACCGGCAACGGCATGGCTGTTCAGAACCACCTGGAGATCGGAATGGAGGCTCAGGCCGGCTTTGAGGTTCACCTGCCCGTAAATCCAGAGGTCTGAGGTGCCGGAGCCGTGGTTCGAATCGCGGCTGTAGTCAAAGAAGCTCGCCTCAATCTGGAACATCCCCTTCGGCACCGAAAACGGGGATTCGGTCGTGTCAGGACGGTCCGTGCTCATTTCGCGCACAGGTTCAAGGCCGCAGGCGAGATGGCCTGAAGTCATCAGGCCGAGAAATAAAAGATTTTTAAGCATCATTAAATTAGCTGGGGCTAAAAAAGATGCCTCTTGCTGCTTTGCAAGGCTGTTTTGAGGTCTGGCCAGAAGTTTCCCATTTCAGCCGAAGCGCTGGATGGGGGTGGGTGAGAAGCGCTTTCCCCAGCCCTGATCGCGGTGACAGGGATGCACCAACCTGAAAGCCGGATCGTCTATTCAGTCCGGCCGCATGTTGTGCGTACAATGGGTCGTCCATGCTCGTGAACGACATCATCCCGGCTCCTGCATCGGGCTCTGTCGCCAGAAATGTCTGTCACGTGCTTCCATGAATCTCGAACTCTCTGCTGATCATGTTCACCTTCACTGATAAAGCCGCTGTCACTACCTGCGATGGTGTTTCACGCCGCGATTTCCTCACTGCCGGCGCCTTGAGCGCCATCGGCCTCACCATGCCAGGCTTCGCCAAATTGAAGGCGGAAGGCAAGGTGGATGCCAAGAAGAGCAACAAGTCCTGCATCATGATCTTCAACCTCGGTGCACCGAGCCAGCAGGACCTGTGGGACATGAAGCCGGACGCGCCGAGCGAGATCCGCGGCCCCTTCAAGCCCATCCGCACGAAGAGCGATGCCTTTGAGATCTCCGAGATCCTGCCAATGCACGCGAAGATCGCGGACAAGTTCAGCCTCGTGCGCTCCTGCTACCACAACGCGGCCGCCGTGCATGACACCGGGCATCAGATGATGCAAACGGGCCGTCTTTTCACCGGTGGCGTCATCACACCGCACGTCGGCAGCGCCCTCGAATTCCTCCAAGGCCGTCGCAGCGATCTCCCGGCTCACATCATCCTTCCGGAGACGATGGGCCCCACCGGTGGCAACATGCCCCACGGCCAGGACGCGGGCTTCCTCGGCAAAGCTTATGATCCCTTTGTCCTGAACGCGAATCCGTCCGAGAAGGACTTCAAAGTGCCCGATTTGCTCCCACCGAAGGAAATCAGCGAAGTGCGTCTCGAACGTCGCAAGCAGCTCCGCGAGCTGGTGGACAGCAGCGTGCGCAATTTCGAATACAGCGAGCAGGCGAAGCTCATGGACTCCAATTTCGAGTCCGCCTACCGCATCATGACCAGCACGCAGGCCCGCGAGGCCTTCGACCTCACCAAGGAGCCGATGAAGGTCCGCGAGCGCTACGGCATGAACCGTTTCGGCCAGAGCTGCCTGCTCGCGCGTCGCCTCGTCGAGCGTGGCGTGCGTTTCGTCACCGTGAACACCTTCATCACCGTGTTTGGCGAGATCACCTGGGACATCCACGGCTCCAAACCCTTCACCAGCATCGAAGGCATGCGCGACATCGTCGCGCCGATGTATGACCAGGGCTACAGCGCCCTCATCGAGGACCTTTTCCAGCGCGGCATGCTCGACGACACCATGGTCACCTGCCTCGCCGAATTCGGCCGCACACCGAAGATCAACCCAGCCGGCGGTCGCGACCACTGGCCGAACTGCTGGACCGTGAACTTCGCCGGTGGCGGCGTCAAAGGCGGCGAAGTCATCGGGAAATCGGACGACATCGGCGGCTACCCCACCGAGCGCCCCGTCGCCCCGAAAGAGATCGTCGCCACCATCTACCA
>CALDGV010000541.1 GCA_937941745.1 uncultured Prosthecobacter sp.
GACGGACGTGATCCCACATCACAAAGTCTGAGCGCAGTGCGGCATAGTCGGCATGCTCATCCAGAAGGAAGTTGCCCTTGTCCACCTCGTCGGAGTGGCAGTCATAGCAGTATTGCTCCAGCAGAGGCTTGATCTTCTGCTCATACGCAGCCTTGCCGCGCGTGGCCAGGGGCTCATCGGCGGCCATGCTCTGGACAGCTGGCAGAAGGATGAGGACAGAGATGAGGCGAAATCCAGTCATGGGGGGTTATGAACTACGAGCCGGATCATGAAGAGATTTCGCCATTTGGCATGGCTGAAAGCATGGGGGCTTGGCGACAGATAAGAACGCTCGTCAGATCGAAGACGAGAACAGTCTGTCATAGAAGAGTAGCCACCAAGGCCTAATCAAGGCTCTTTTCGGCCGCCTTCTTCTTCTTCTTGGATCCTGCGTTGCGAAGAACTTTGGGGATCGGGTCTTCCTTCTTCTGAAGCGCACGGCGAAGTTTGCGAAGAGCGATGTTCTGGAGCTGACGGATGCGCTCGCGTGTCACGCCAAATTCCTGACCAACTTCTTCGAGAGTGCGGGGTTTCTGGCCCGCCAAGCCGAATCGGGCGTCGATGATTTTGCGCTCACGCTCATCCAGCACTGTCAGCAGGCCGTCCAGCTGGCCGTGCATGTTCTTATGGCTGAGCAGCTCAAAAGGCGTTTGGGCGTTCTCATCACCCACGATTTCACCAAACTCAGTGCTGTCGTCGTCACTGATCGGGGCATCCAGCGATGCCGGGCGCATGGAAGCGACTTTCAGCTGGCTCAGCTTGGCTCGGTCAATGCCGATTTCTTCGGACAACTCGTCGTCCGTGGGTTCACGCCCAAGTTCTTCGGACATGGCCATCGCCACACGGCGCATCTTGCTGATTTTGTCCACCATGTGCACAGGCAGACGAATCGTCTTCGACTGATTCGCGAGCGCTCGTTTGATGGACTGCTTGATCCACCAAGCGGCGTAGGTAGAGAGTTTGCCACCCTTGTTAGGGTCAAAACGCTCGACGGCCTTCATCAGGCCGATGTTTCCTTCGGAAATCAGGTCCAACAGAGGCAGTCCGTAGTTGGCGTAATCCTGGGCAATTTTGACCACCAGGCGAAGGTTGGCGCGGATCATGTGGGAGCGCGCTTCTGGGTCGCCCCGCTTGATTCGTTCGGCAAGATCCACCTCCTGTTCCGGAGTCAGCAAGTCTGTCTTGCCGATTTCCCGCAGGTAGATTTTAATTCCTCCGTCTAGTTCCATGTGTGTTTGTGTGCAGTAAAAAGGGTGATTCGCGAGTGATTCTTACTTCTGGGGGTGAAGAAAGGGACATTTAGCATATCATGGACTCTCATTATCACCTCATTTTTTTTTGACAGAAGCGAAATGAGTCCGTCCGGGGTGCTCCTTTGAGGCTTGAGATCGTTTTGACAAGCTAAGCATAGGAGAGTCATAAGACTAACCCAAAATAGTGGGGTAATCCACTAGACCTCGAAGGTTTTAACGACGTACTGGATGGAAGATGGTCCATCGTATAACACTCCTTGCCATTGCCAGTGCAGTTGGTTTATGCGTAATGAACGTCTCAGCTGCTGAAGATGGGTCTAAAGAGTTCGTTCTGAACGACTTGGATGCTCCGATCGGGACACTTGAATTCGCATCCATTCCGAATCAGGCCATGTAGTCGCCGCCAAAAGCGTCGGCTTTACGGTCAGCGGAGCCAGTGTTTTCCAGCTTTCTAAACCTGGGATCGGTCTTTACTGGAAGGGGACGACCAGGATCCGGGGCAGCGGTCGCGGAATGGCCGTGGCTAAGATGGGGGGTAATTTCGCTGAATTCTTTTTGGATCAGCACAATCGTTTCCGAGTTCCCTCCTTTCTCGATATTGTCGGAAATCGAAACGTCATCAGCCAGACGGATGTCATCACCTCTTCCGACTTGTATGGCGAAAGTCTGACTGAAGCTCAGCATCGAACTTACCGCGCCCTGACAGCCAACGCTTCCATGCTGAACCGGGTTTATCTGCAGCTTAAAACGAAAAGATCGTATCCTTGAGTGATTTCGGTCCGCTGGAATCAAATCATTCCTGACCTTCTCCTGTGGAATAGACTATTTTTTCCACATTGGGATTCTGATTGAGCCACTGCCTTGCATTGAATGGGTCGCGTTTTCGCCACTCAAGCCAGTTTTGTCGCACCGCTTGATTCATCATTTGCTTGTCATGGATCTTCTGCGCAGCCGTCAGCGCCTGAACGGGGAAGGCGGCATTGAGTGCATAAGATAGCTGCTCGAAACAGAGATCACGGACTGGGCCTGCGGGTAATCTGGTGATCCAGGCATTGATGTCTTTGAGCTCGGTCTTGGAATCCCCGAGCCAAGCTCCCATCGCCGCACTGGCAGCACGCAGCGCCAGCGGGGAATTTTTTTGTTTGATGATCCAGGTGAAGGCATCTTCGGGCGCATCATTTCCCCAAACTTGCATCACCTGCTCGGTGATAGTTTCCGCCATGTCCGGGGCCTTGGCCAGGCACCAATTCAAACACTCTTCGGGGGCTTCATCAGCCCACGTTAGAACGACGGGGTCCATGGCAGAGGCCGCCATCTCGCTAGAAACCCACTCGGCAGCTTCGAGTGGGGAGAGTTGAGCCCAAAAGTGGGCCACTCGTGGAGCTAGCCACTCGCGGTCCGGCTCCTGGGTCCATTTTGCAGCTGATTGGGGAGATCTGCTCGCCCATTCCGTGATCAAAGAGTTCATGGCCAAGTCTTTGATGTCTCCAGGAGGGAGCGACGCACACCAATCGCCACAAGCTTCTGGGTTCGTCTGTCCCCAGATCCGGGCGATTTCTTGAATCATCAGACTTACCTCCCCTGGATTCGTTGCTTGATCCAAGGCCCATTGGGCTGCTTTGGCAGGTTCTTTTGCCGCCCAGACGGCCACTGCCTGAGATACTGCATCTCTTCGGGTGCTTCCAGCAAGGTGCTGAATGCTCCAACTCAATGCTTTGGAGGGTTCTTTAGCCGACCAAATGCGCAGGACCTGGGCATAAGCCGTGCGCTTCGCCTGCCCGGACGGAAGTTTGCTGACGGATTCAAGCGCTCGTTGGGGACTCTTGTCTGCTAGAGCGTCTGCAGCACTGAGGATGAACGTCTTCCGGTCAATATGGCCGGGGATCTCACAGGGAAGCAGGCTGGAGTTGGCAGAGGCGGCATCTGCCATCATCCGGCCCCAGGCTTCGCCATGCTGTGTCAGCAATGACTCTCTTTCAGTAGAGGATGGGGCTTTGAGTGCCTCTTGAACGGCAGTTTTCAGCCTGTCATCAGCATGGCAAGGAGCGCCAAGCAAGAGGACTGACAGAAGGCGAGCTGTCGTTTTCATGATGGTTGGTGGCAGGCTTTATTCTTGAGTCTTTGCGTCTGCAGTTGGCTCTGGTGGAGTCCATTTGGCGGCTTCATCCGGCGCAATCGACTTCCACTCCTCGATCAACTGTTCAGTCACTTCCTTGCGGCGCATGGGGTTGCTGATCGCTTGGGCAGTCGTCATCGCGTTTCGCGGGTCGGTGCTGATGATCATCCGTGCCATCTGCTCCAATCCCAGATCTTTTTCCAAGCCTGGTTTTTGCTGGTCGAGCCACGAAGTGAAAAGGCTGGTGTCTGTCATGCTCCAGGTCTGCACAATCGTTGAGACCGCCTCTGACCGTTCTGCCTGGGGGATTTTTTCGCTGACCCAGTTGAGGGCTTCCCGTGGGTATTCCTGCGCCCAAGTATGCAGCACTTCGTTCATGGCAAGCTGTCTCGTGTCGCCCTTCAACTGGGCACTGACCCACTCGTAAGCCGCCCGGGGGTTGTATTGAGCCCACTCAGAGGCAATCGCACTCTTGCATTGGTCTGCCAGCTCTTCCTGAGTCACTTGATGCAGCCATGTGGATGCGGCCATGTGATCGTATTTGGCCCATTTGGCAAGAACACGCGGCAGCAGCCAAGTGTGGTCGGGGTTCATGACAAGCCACTCTGCCGTAGTTTTGGGAAAATTTTCCGCCCAGCGAAAGATGACCTTGGACATCATCAAATCCCGCATTTTGCCAGGTTCCATGCGTTCAACCCACTTGGCGGCGTCGGGACCATATTTCAGGGCCCAGGTTTCCAGCACCTCCCCTAGGATGAAAATGCGCTCCATTTCACTTGTTGGAGTGGACGCCCACGCTGCAGCTTCTGCTGGATCTTCTGCCGGTTCAGTACAAGTTGGTAAGGTTCGCGAAGATTGGGACTCTACAGGCAATTATGTAACCGTTACATGGTCATCTGTAGTTGGTGCTACTTCATATAACGTCTATGTCGGAGACTCC
>CALDGV010000542.1 GCA_937941745.1 uncultured Prosthecobacter sp.
GACGGAGGAAAACCTCGTCCTGACAATCGCGGCCAGGGTTCACGTGCAGTGTCTTGAGCTTCGCAAAAATGTGTTCGTCGATGTAGTTGAACCGTCGCGGATTGCTCCAGACAAACTCGGGCGCGCTGCGCACAAAGGTCAGCCTGACGGGAACGCTGTGGCTCAGATAGCGCACGAGCACACTCGGTTCACCGAACTGAAGCCTTTTCACCAGACCGCCGCGCGTCACCTCAACCAGCCCGTTCTGCAAGGGCTCATAGACGGCACGCTCGGTAACATCATGCTTGGAACCATCGCTCATCGTAGCCGTGGCGTGCAATTGGATCTGCGACTGCGGCTCCTCGATGATCTGCACGATGGGCGTGACCTCCAGCCGGGTCACCTTCAAGTCCTGCTCACTCGCTCCTTTCATACCGCCGGCAATCCAGTCACGCAGCACCTGGTATTCCCAGTTCCTGGGATCGAGGCGCTTGCCGCCTTCATGCGCGAGCTTGTTTGTGCCTTTGAGCAGAAGCAGGCTCTGCTCTGGCTCGAACAGATTGACCCGCCGGCCGGCCACATCGCGAGTCAGGGCCTTGAAGTCGTTGTCCATGTCCTGGCCGCGGAGGGAAATTTTAAAGCCCCCTTTGCCGGTGGCATTGCCGTGGCAGGTGCCGAGGTTGCAGCCCGCCTTTGAAAGCGCCGCCATCACGTCGTTGCGGAATGACGGCACCTCAGCCGCAGGCAGCGGAGCAGCAGCGGCGACAATGAATGGCAGCCATGTAATTAGTGAAGGCATCAACAGCGGAAGGCAACGCAGCCTCCGAAGCAGTTTTTACGACGGGTCCGCCGGTGATGTTGCCTTTCCGGCAAACACGGCGGCCTCCAGCGTCTCCTTCAGCTCATCGAGCACCTCCTTGTCACGAATTTTGTCTCCATTCGCCGTCTGGATGTAGATGGCGTCAATGGCGACGCCCTTCTCCGTGCAAATGCGCGCATGGGTGACGCTCAGCCCCAGTTTCCCGATGGCCATGAAGATGTCATAGAGAAGTCCGAGACGGTCCACCAGCTGGAGCTCGGCCACCGTGTGGTCTGGAGAGACGTCATTGTTGATGAAGACACGCTGCGGAATCTCACCCATGACCTCATCAAAGCCCGGAATGACCTTGCGCGTGGCAGCGATGGCCGGCGCAAAGTCAAAGCTCTGCTGAAGGAAGGCATCACGCACGGCAGTTTCCACCCGCTGTTTGGCGCTCTTGTTGGTGACGGCGGCGAAGTTGGTGTTGCAGACGCGGAAAATGTCCAAAACGAGGTTGTCACCCCGCTGATACAGGTCGGCGCTGAGAATGTTGATGCTCTGCGCGGCAAGGGCTCCGGAGATGCGGGCAAGCAGCAGGTGCCGGTCCCAGCAGACGACGGTAAGCTCGCTGTAGCCCTGCTCCGGATGATCTTCCCAGCTCATGACCGGCATCAGGCCTGAGTCAGCATCCGCCTTCGTGAGCTGAAGGAAGAACTGCCGGAACTGGCGGATGTGCGCCGCGATCTGCACAGCTTCACGGAAATTGAAGTAGCTCCGCGGCATGTGCTGGAAATGGGCGCTGATCTCGAGGCCGAAGTCGTCCTCCATTTCCTTTTCCACAGCAGCACGGACATCATCCAGAGGCACGGTGGCACGGCGCATGAAGTCAGCAGGTGCATCCATGTAGGCTGCCACGCTGTGGTATAGCTGCAGGATCGAAGCCTCCTTGTATCCGGACCAGCTCGCCTCACTCGTGCCCTTGGAATCGGCGTAGGTCATGATGAGGAGAGTGTCGAGATACTCCTTGGTTTTGACCACGGACGCCACCTCGCCGATGACCTGCGGATCCTCCAGATTGGAGGTGGTGGCCGTACGGTACATGAGCAGGTGGTTGTCCACCAGGAAGAGCAGGAGCCTGCGGCGTTCCCCCTTGATGAGCAGGCGGCGGCAGACGGCATCCGCCATCACGGTGCTCTCCGCGTCATGCGCCTTGGCGTTGGAGGCACGTCCCGCATCGTGCAGCAGGAGCGCCAGATAAAGGATCTCGGGCTGATGAAGGTCATGAAAGAGCTTCTGATACAGCGGGCGGGCCTGCATGTGGGCATCGCTGAGTTCATCCAGCTTGTCGATCGTGCGCAGGGTGTGCTCGTCGGCGGTGTAACGATGGAAGAACTCATGCTGCACGAGGTTGGTCATCGCCCCAAACTCCGGCATGTAGCGCCCCAGGAAGCCCACGCGGTGCATCTGACGCAGCACGCGAGCCACCTCCCCCTTCTTGGAGAGGATGGAGAGGAAGGTCTCGCGCACGCTCTTGTTGTAGCGGTAGCTGACGTTCACCAGACGAAAGCTGGCCTGCATGAGCTGGAAGAGCTCCGGACTCATGCGCAAATGCCGCTGCTGGGTGTGCAGGAAGGTTCGCATCAGCCTTTCGGGTTCGGCTTTGTAGATGCCTTTTTCCTCCGGGAAAAGCCGTTCGCTCTTCACGATGAATCCGTCGAACTTCTCCGTGCGCTTCTGAGCTGCCTTGCGGCGCACCATGAAGCTCAGCAGCCCCTTTTTCACCTCCTGACTCTCCTGCTGTGCCAGGTTCAGGCTGTCCATCACCTCGCTGCTGCGCTGGAGGATGTCACGCGTGGCCGTGTAGTAGTCGCGCATGAAGGCCTCGATGCGGCGGAGGATGCGCTTGTGGCGGTATCCCAAATGGCTGGCGACCACGCCCTGAAGGCGCAGCGTGAGCACATCGCTGGCCCGGCGCTCGGCATAGTGCATCTCATTGCGGGTGCGCAGGATGAAGTCATAGGCGGCGGAAATCTCCCGCCAGGCCAGGGGTGACATCAGCCCCTTCTGCACAAGGTCCTTGGGATTCAGGGTCCCCAGCCTGGCATAGGTCATCCAGATGAGGTTCTGGTAGTCACGCAGGCCGCCGCAGCCGTTTTTGATGTTCGGCTCCTGCACACAATGGGTACCGCCGTTCTTGGCATGACGGCTGGCGAGGTCATCGAGCCGCTGATTGAGGAACTCCGCCTCCTTGCCGACCATGCACTCCTTGTCGAACCGCTGGCGGAACTCCTTGAAGGGCGCCTCCTCTCCACAGAGAAACCTGGCCTCCATGAGCGCGGTCTTGGTCTGCATGTCCTCATTCGCAAGCTCGATGCAGCCGCCGACCGAGCGGGTGCCCTGGCCGACCTTGAATTTCAGGTCATAGAAGAAGAGCAAAAAGTCAGCGATGAGCTTGGCTGCATCTGGAGGCACCTGCGTACCATTCCCGGGCAGCATGAAGGTGAGGTCCACATCGCTGTAAGGGCTCATCACCCGCCTGCCATAACCACCATGGGCCACGACGGAAAAGACCGCGGCTTTTGCCCGCTTTTCCGCCGGCAGAGCGGCGAGGGATTCCGCCCAAAGCTGACGAACCAGGCAGTCAATCACGTCCGACCTCATCCGGCAGACTTCAGAGCCCCCCACCCCGGCACGATGCCGCTGCTTGATGCGGGTCTCCTTGAGCTTGAGGTATTTCTTGGCCAGCTTCAGCGTTTCCGACCGGCTTCGCGGCAGGGCTTTGTCATCGCCGAAAATCTTCAGGCGGATGGCTTCGAGGTGCTTTTGATACTCGCGTTCGGTCATGCAGGGCTCCGGAGAGGTCAGGTCAGAAGGTGATCAATGAATGAACTGGCGCCGTGGAGGCCAGTTTCTGCCTGCCTTCAAGAAAGCTGAGTTCGATGAAGAAGGTGGAGCCTAGAAGGGTGGCCCCGGAGCTCGCGATCAACTGAAGCGCAGCACTTGCCGTGCCACCAGTGGCCAGCAGGTCATCCGCCAGCAGCACCCGCTCTCCCGGAGCCAGGGCATCGAGATGCATCTCCACGCTGTTCGTGCCATATTCGAGGCTGTAGTCCAGGCCGCGGGTCTTCCAGGGCAGCTTGCCTTTTTTCCTCACCGGCACAAAGCCTGCGCCCAGCTTCTGCGCGATCATCGAGCCAAAGATGAAGCCGCGTGCATCAATGCCGACCACCTTGTCCACCTGCTGGCCGGCGAAGGGTTCGATCATCCCATCAATCGCCAGATGCATGAGGCCGGGATCGGCAAGCACCGGCGTGATGTCCTTGAAAAGAATGCCCGGCTTGGGGAAGTCGGGCACATCACGAATGGCATGGCGGAGCT
>CALDGV010000543.1 GCA_937941745.1 uncultured Prosthecobacter sp.
GTGCGCAAATTTGCCGACTGGGCCACGGAGAACGGCGTGAAGGGCAAGTACAGCATCGTGCCCTATCCCGCCTGTGTGGGCCGCCTGGACCTGCAGATTCCGGGTTGGACCCAGCAGGAACTCAAAAGCAGCATTGACCTCGTGCGGGAGCGCATCATGCCCAACTGGGACATCCATCCCGAAATGGTCACCCATACCCGGGTCATCAACACGAAGACCGGACACCCTTATCCTGAGATCAGTCCGCGCTTCATGGAAAACTGGAAGTGGTGCGGTGGACGCAGTGTGGATGAGATTGCGGACTACATGCATTATGGGCTCACCATTCTCAAAAACATCGGCCTGCCCTGCGAGGGGGTCACCACACCGGGTGGATTTGGCACTGATGCCCGGCCGCAGCTCGCCCAGGCGACATTTGAAGCCTGCCGAAGCGTGTTTCAGACGGAGATCCCGCATTATTTCCGTGATTTGCATGCCAGCGGAGATGCCAGCGTGGCTCCCATCGTGCAGAATGCCTCCGGCCTCGATTCAGATGATCCTCGCTGTGTGGTTCATGTGCTCGGCTGCACGGGCGACTGGACGGGCGGCTGGGACTGCGTGACGCCCAAGGGTGCCGACGCCTTCATCACCGAGGATGGTCAGCGCGGGCGCATGGTCGAGGTCATCCAGCGCGGTGAGCCCGCGATCATCGTCTGCCACTGGACCGGCATTTACTGGAATGGCCTGGAGATCGGCTTTGAGATCTTCCGTGAGGTGGTGAAGCGCCTGCATGCCACCTTCGATCACCTGCACTGGATGAAGCTGAGCGAAATTTCCCGTTATTGGGCCGCGAAGGAACTGACCCGGATCCAGGTGGATGCGGTAACCGGCAATGTGCAGCTGACGGCCCCGTTTGCCTGTGAGGCTTTCACGCTTGAGCTTCCCGGTACTGCTGGAACTCCCGTGCTTTCCGCCAAGGCGCAGCCCGTGGAGCTCAAGGAAGTGCCGGCCCGGCTGGGACTTTCGCCAGGGACTTTCCATCGCGCAGGCAGCTCCACGCTGGCCTGTTTCGACCTTCAGCGCGGCAGCAGCACCCTCTCGATCCGCTCGTGAACAGGCCTGTTCCGGGGGCGACCGCCAACCGGGCTTTTTTCCACTTTGTGAAAAAGTGAACCAAAATTGCCGTTGGTTGTGCGCATACTGCCATGCGCACCTTCGCCCTCCTCCCCCTCCTGGCTGTCGCACTGACTGCCGATGCTGCGCCTTCCCCGAAGGATGCCGCGCAGAAAATCGACTCCATCCTCCAGGCTGACTGGAAGAAGGCCGGACTCCAGGGCAACCCTGAAGCCGATGACAACACCTTCGTCCGCAGGATCTACCTGGACATCATTGGCCGGATCCCCACGACCCGCGAAGCCGAGGAATTTGTGCAATCCAAGGAGGCTGACAAACGCTCCAAGCTGATCGACAAGCTCCTCGCCTCCGAGGGCTATGTGCAGCACATGTACAACTACTGGGCGGACGTGCTGCGCGTCACCTCCAACGGCAACCAGACCGGTGCGATCACGGGCTCTGCCTACATGAACTTCGTGAAGGAGAGCCTCCGGACGAACAAACCCTACGACCAGTTCGTTCGTGACATGGTGGCTGCCCAGGGCAAGGCCTGGGAGACGGGTGCCATCGGCTACTACATGCGCGACCGCGGCATGCCCCTGGACAACATGGCGAACACGGTGCGCATCTTCCTCGGCACCCGTATCGAGTGTGCCCAGTGCCACAACCATCCCTTCGACAAATGGAGCCAGATGCAGTTCTACAAAATGGCCGCCTTCACCTACGGCGTCGAAACCCAGGACTATTACGGCGGCACCATCGGCGAGGTGCGTGACAAGCTGCGCGAGGAGGAACTGGCCGCCTTGAAGGCCATTCCTGAGCCGAAGCGCCCAAGCCGCCCTGACCGTCCGAGAATCAAGGGCGACATGAGCAAGGAGCAGCGCCAGAAGCTTGAGAAGGAATATGCAGATGCGATGCAGCGCTACGCCGCCGCTGACAAAGCCTACCAGGAAGAGTACAAGGCTTACCGGAAGAAGCAGGATGAAGTGCGCCAGCAGGTGCGCCGGGAGCAGCGCAGCTTCCAGGAGCCGATGAACGACATTCGTGACACCATGCGCTACACTAGCGTCGGTGAGCGTGACCGCAAGCTCACCCTGCCGCATGACTATCAGTACAGCGATGCCAAGCCACGCTCCGTGGTCAGCGCCGGCACCATGATGGGGCATGAATGCATCACCCAGCCTGGTGAGACGCCGCTTCAGGCCTATGCCCGCTGGATGACGTCCAAGGAGAATCCACGGTTCACTTCCGTCATCGTGAACCGTCTTTGGAAGAAAGCCTTCGGTCTCGCCCTCATTGAGCCTCTGGATGAGCTCATGGACGGCACCATTCCAATGATTCCGGAACTGCAGACCCACCTCGAAGGCCTGATCAAGGAGCTGAACTACGACATGAAGGCCTACCTGCGGGTGCTTTACAACACCAGCACCTACCAGCGCCAGGTGACGCGCGAGGAGATTGCCCCCGGCGTGGCCTATCACTTCACAGGCCCTGTGCTTCGCCGCATGAGTGCTGAGCAGATGTGGGACAGCTTTGTCACCCTCATCAATCCGAATCCGGACATGATCAATGCCGCCGCCCGCGAGCAGATGGAGCAGCGCATCCTGCAGGCGAAGAAGAACGCTGACGGCATCGAGGCCCTCAGTGTCGATGAAGCCTACCGAGGCCTGAAAATGGCCGCCGATGTGTATTCCAAAAACCGTGAGCGCACCGATGCCAAGCAGAAGCTCTACAACGAGGCGCGCACGCAGAGGAAAGAGCTGGAGGACAAGCTGGCCGCGATGAAGCCCGGCGCTGAAAAGGATGCCCTGGAGAAGCAGGTGGCTGAAGCCCGCCAGAAGGTGGACCAGCTGCGCCGCGAGGTGAACGACATTCAAAATGAAGGCCGCCGCCTGACGATGGCGGAAGTCGTGGTTCCCGGTCACAAGAAGCTTTATGAGAAGGTCACCGGCAAGCCCTACATGAACGCCTCATTGGCCAAGGCCGGCAGTGGCGGCACCGCTGAAGTGCCCAGCATGATGGCGGGTGACAGCATGATGATGATGGCCAGCGGCGTCCGCGCCGAGCGCGTCACCATTCCAGGCTATGACCGCAAAGAGCTCACCCCTGAAGAGCGCAAGGCTGAAGACGAGAAGCGCCTCGCCTCCTACCGCGAAGAAGCCTCCTACTATGGCATTCCCGAAAAACAGCACCGCGACTACTTCCGGGCCCGCGCAGAGCAGAGCCGCAGTTACCTCCGTTCCGCCGAGCTGGAGAGCCCGGCACCGCGAGGCCATCCGCTCCGTGATTTCGGCCAGAGCGACCGCGAGACCATCGAGAACGCCAACTACGATGCCAGCGTGCCGCAGAGCCTTTTCATGATGAATGGCAACCTGATGCCGAACATCCTCAGCAAATACAGCCAGCTCATGCTTGCCATCAGCAAGGCCCAGTATCCGGACGACAAGCTTGAAGCTGCCTACATGGCCATCCTGGCCCGCAAGCCGACAGCCAAGGAGAAAGAAACCTGGCTCAAAGCCCAGGATTCCGGCCTGAATGCCACGGAGGACCTCATCTACGCCCTCCTGAACACCCAGCAGTTCATCTTCATCCAGTAAGCCTTCAGGTCCCCGGTCTCGATCAAGCATCAACAACATCCAAAAACATGAAACAAGAACTCGCCTCCAAGCTCCTCCGTTCCGGTGAGATCACACGACGTGACTTTGCCGCGAAGACCGCGTCCTCCCTCCTGGGGGTCGGCCTACTGGGTCAGTCCATGACCAGCAAATCCTTCGCTGCTTTCGAGCACTCCTCGAAGCTGAAGCAGGTCGCCACGGCCAAAAACGTCATCTACCTGTACATGAGCGGTGGCCAGACGCATCTCGACACCTGGGATCCGAAGCCCGGCACCGAGACTGGCGGTCCCACGAAGGCCATCAAGACCAGTGCTGATGGCGTTCAGCTTGCTGAAAACCTGCCACTGACCGCCCAGCAGATGCATCACGGCACCGTCATCCGCTCCCTCACCTCCACCCAGGGGGCGCATGAGCAGGGGAATTACATGATGCACACCAGCTATGAGCTGCGCGGCACGATCCGCCATCCCGGCATGGGAGCCTGGCTGAATGTCTTCCAGGGCGGAGGCAACAGCACCCTTCCCAACTATGTTTACATCGGCAATGACAGCCGCCATCCAGGAGCAGGCTTCTTCCCTGCCGCCCAGGCTCCGCTGTTCGTGAACAACCCGGAAGCCGGTCTCAAGAACGTCAAAATCCAGCCCGGCCTCACGGAAGAGAAGTTCAATGCCCGCCTGAAGCTTGCCGACGAACTGGACGCCGACTTCCGCAGCACCTTCAAGCATCGCAACGTCAAGGCCTACGCCGACATGTATGATGATGCCATCGCCATGATGAGGTCTGAAGACCTCAAGGCCTTCGATCTGACGGAGGAGGATGGCGAGCTCCGTGCTGCTTACGGCCGTGAGGCCTTTGGCCAGGGCTGCCTGCTGGCCCGCCGCCTTGTGGAGCGTGGTGTGCGCTTCGTTGAGGTCTCCCTTGGTGGCTGGGATACCCACAATGCCAACTTCGTGCGTGCTCCGGAGCTTTGCGAAACGCTCGACAAAGGTCTTTCCACCCTCATCAGCGACCTCCACAACCGCGGCCTGCTGCAGGACACGCTTGTGGTTCTCACCACCGAGTTTGGACGCACCCCGGACATCAACCAGAACGCCGGTCGTGACCACTACCCGAAAGCCTTCTCCGCAGCCATGTGGGGTGGTGGTGTCAAGGGTGGCTACGTCCACGGCCAGACGGACAAGGAAGGTCGCGAGGTCGTCGCCGACAAGATGAAGATTGAGGACATGAACGCCACCATCGCCTATGCCCTTGGCCTGCCGCTTGACCAGGTCATTTACAGCCCCAGCAAGCGCCCCTTCACGATTGCTGACAAAGGCCAGCCGGTGACAGGTATTTTTGCCTGATCGCCCTGCGGACTCAAAATCCAGTTCTCCTTCGCCGCCCCGGGTATTCCCCGGGGCGGCTTTTTTGGGGGTGATCCAGGCCATGAGGTCCGAGATTGCCTTCTGGGCCGAATCGATGTCCTTCATCCTCCTTTCCTAATGCCATCCAAGCCTGCCCCCAGCCTCGTCGCCGTCTCCGGCGGGCGGGATTCTGTGGCGCTGCTGCACTGGCTGCATGCTCAGGGAGTTCCCAACCTGGTTGTTTGCCACCTCAATCATGGGCTGAGGGGGCGGGACTCCGGTCAGGATGCTGCCTTTGTGAGGCTTTTGGCTCGGCGGCTGAATCTGCCTGTGGAGGTCCGGAAGGTGGATGCCGCCAGCCATGCCCGGAAGCATCAGATTTCCATCGAGACGGCTGGGCGGAACCTGCGTCATGAGTTTTTTCGAGACATGGCGCTCAAGCATGGTGCACGTCAGGTTTACCTGGCCCACCATGCGGATGATCAGGCCGAGACCATTCTGGCTCATCTCTGCCGTGGTGCTGGGCTCGACGGAATCGCCGGCATGAAGTCCCTGGCGTTGATGCAAGTGGGGCCGACCGAGCTCGAGTTGCATCGCCCGTTGTTGCAATGGCGTCGGGCAGACATCGACCACTACGTGCAGCAGCACGGCCTGAGGTATCGGGAGGATCGGACGAACCATGAGAACGGCCCCAGGCGCAACCGGCTGCGCCATGAGGTCCTGCCGTTGTTGAACGACATTTTTTCCCGAGACGTGGCTCCCATCATCTCCCGCCTGGGTGCCCTGGCGGAGCGGGATGACGAAGCCCTTTGGTCTCAGGCGATGGATTTGTTCAAGCGGCATTGGCAGGCTGGCGGGGAGGTCCGCATCACGACGGAACTCACGAGCGCAGCACCGGCTGTCTTGTCCCGTTTGGTGCTGCACTGGCTTCGCCAGCTCGAACAGCTCAATAGCATCACCAGTGCCGAGGTTGAACTTGCCATGAGCATGTTGAAACCCGGTGGACCGGCGAAGATCAACCTGCCGGGAGGGCATCACCTTCGTCGGAAAGCGGGGCGATGGTGGCTTCAGCGGATGCCGCGGTCATCTGCCGACGAACGGCGCTCATAGGGCATCATTTTCCGAAACGCAGCCGGTCGGCGAATTTGATGGGCAGTCCAGCGTCCATGATCGCATGCTGGCTGGCAGCAATGTCGTAGGTCACACGCCGCCACCAGACATCGCCATGATCTGGGCGGTAGAGCAGGTAGCAGGCTCGGTTGTCGCCATCCCGCGGCTGCCCCACCGAGCCGACGTTGATGAGCTGCTTTCCGGCCTTGGAAAGGGGCTCAATGCTTGTGATTTCATTCGCGCTGTCCTTGCCTGCCAGCCAGCAGGCGGGACGATGGGTGTGGCCGATGAAGCACAAAGGCTTGGTCTGGTAGGCAAAGTGAACCTCGGCGTCCCACACGGACAGCACGTACTCCCAGTCTTCAGGATGCCGGAGAGTGGCATGGACGGCCTGAAAATCCGGTCTTTCCAGGGTCAATGGAAGACTGGCGAGCCATTGGAGCTGTTCGAGACTCAGGGAGTTCCGTGTCCATTGCCACATGGATCCCATGAAGCCATCACCCGCCTCCTTCAGCAGGGCTTCATTGGAGACATAGGCATCGTGGTTTCCTTGCAGTGTGCAGATCTGCCGCTCGCGCAAAAGCTCCAGGCAGGCGGCTGGCTGCCCGCCATACCCGACGACATCGCCGAGGCAGATGATTTCAGAAACACCCTGCCCGGAGATGTCTGCCAGCACCGCCTGAAGGGCTGGCAGGTTCCCATGAATATCACTG
>CALDGV010000544.1 GCA_937941745.1 uncultured Prosthecobacter sp.
GCGTCTCGTTCGCAATGAGAAGGTCAGGGGTTCGAATCCCCTTAGCTCCACCACCGCTCACACAGCGGTGAAGATTACGCCGCGCGTGACTTCACATACGCGATGATCTTCGAATCATCGTCTCCAGCGGCCCAGACCACGCGCAGGAAGTCCGCTGGATGGATGTCATGCTTCGCCAAAAAGGCGCGGTCGCCGCCACAGCCAAACATCGTGTCTGGGTCCATCTCACCGCGCAGCTTGGCACGGGCTTTCACAATGATCCTCGGCAGCCAGACAATGCCATCCACCTCGGCTGTTTTGGCTGGCAGCTCTGAAGGAAGCACGACACGGTCACTGGCGACACCCTTCTGGACCGTCAGGAAGTAGTCGCGCCGCACGGCGGTGATAAGGAGGGCTGTTGTCGCAGTCGGGTCCTGGCCATCCGAGACACAGTGGTCCTCCACAAAATCGAAAAACTCGCGTTCTTTGCAGCCAATGGCGTTGAGGAAGTCGAGGTCCTCTTCCGTGAACCAGTTTTCGTAGTCCTTGTTGCCATCATCGTATTCCTGAACGCAGGAGTCGAAGAGTTCGGCAAAATAGGCATCCCAGATGTAGTGCTTGGTCATGGTCGGCAAAAGTGGAGGTCAGGGCGGATTCAGTTTTCGGTGTATTTGCCCAGGGCACGGAATTTTTGATAACGCTGCTCCAGAAGCTGGGCGGTGGGCACCTGCTCCAGTTCGTTGAGGGCGCTGAGCACGGCACCTTTCAGGGCTGCGGCGGCGGTTTCATGATCGTGATGAGCTCCGCCCAGAGGTTCGGGGACAATGCCGTCGATGATGCCGAGCTGGGACAGATCCTGCGCGCTGAGTTTAAGGGCGGAAGCTGCCTCCGGAGCGTGTTCGCGGTGCTTCCAGAGAATCGCGGCGCAGCCTTCCGGGCTGATCACCGAATAGTAGGCGTTCTCCATCATGAGCACCTTGTCGGCGATGCCGATGCCCAGGGCTCCGCCAGAGCCGCCCTCACCGATGACCACGGCGATGACCGGGGTTCGCAGGGTCATCATTTCTCGCAGGTTGAAGGCAATGGCTTCAGCGATGTTGCGCTCCTCAGCACCGATGCCCGGGAAGGCTCCCGGAGTGTCGATCAGTGTCACGATGGGAAGTCCGAATTTCTCGGCAAGGCGCATGACGCGCAGGGCCTTCCGGTAGCCTTCGGGATGGGCGCTGCCAAAATTACGCAGAAGGTTCTCCTTGGTGTCACGACCTTTTTGATGGCCGATCACCACCACCTTGCGCCCGCCCCAGAGGGCGAAACCGGCCGGCATGGCATGATCGTCACCCACATGGCGGTCGCCATGGATCTCCACAAACTCGTCACAGCAGTGCTTCACATAGTCCAGCATGAAGGGCCGGTTGATGTGGCGTGAGATCTGGACGCGCTGCCAGGGATTGAGGTTGTTGTGAATGTCGCGCTGCAGGGTTTCGAGCTTCTTTTCCAGTTCGGCCACCTGGGCGCTGAGTTTGTCGCTCGGCTTGGCCGACATCTTCTTGCGTGCGTCCTCCAGCTCTTCGCGGAGTTTGACGATGGGTTTTTCGAATTCCAAAACTTGTTTCATGAGGAGCAAAAAGGGATGGGTAGGAGGGGATTTCCTGGGATCAGCGGACAAAGTAGAGTTTTGAGCCGTTGCGGACGAGCGCAAACAGTTCTTCGAGGTCCGCCCGGCTGAGAAAGACCCCGCTTTCAGGCCCTTCATCCAGGGAGAAGTCGTTCGTGGCCTCATTGGCCTTCGCCACTGCGCCTTTGCTGGTCTTGGCTGAGGGCGGTGGTTCGGCCACTGGCACGGCCTTGGCGACTGGGGTGGTCCTGAGAACCACGCCTGCCCGGCTGCCGGGCAGCCATTTTTCGGCATCAACGTAGCGTGGGTCGGTGGACAGGACCTGCTTGCCCTCCGCCACGGCAGACTTGCCCTTGATCTCCATTTCAGCGGGTATTTTGAGACCTGTGGGAAGGCGCACATCCTCCGCCTGGTATTCTTTGAAGAAGTACTCCTTCTCTCCGACCTTCCGCCGCAGGGTGACGTGCTTGGTGGAGACATCCACAACCACCGAGAAATCCAGTGGCACAAGAGTCAGGTGGTCACCTGGCTGCAGCGTTGTGCTCATGAGGCCATTCAGGCGCACGATCATGTCCATGTTGGTGCCCTGCCTGGAGGCAATCAAGGCCAGCGAGTCACCCGGCTGGACGATGTAGTCCTTCTTGCCAGATTTCTGGCTGACGGAGAAGAGCTCATCGAGGTTGATCTCGCCAATGATGCGCTTGGCTTCAGCGCAGGTGGCGCTCTCTGGAAACTGCTGCAGGAGCTTGTACAAGGCATCACGCCCTTCATTGATTCTTCCCTGGCGGATCAATTCGGCAGCCACTTCGAAGCGCTTGGCCCCGGGGTCAATGCGCGGCAGGTCCACCTTTTTGATGCTGGCCATCTCCTGCTGGATGGCCTGTTCCGGGCGCAGGATTTTGTCGTAGATGTAGTAGGCCGTGGCCATGCATCCCAGGGTGATGCCGAGCACGATTAAAAAGAGCAGGAGCTTGAGCTGCGTCTTGGCCATTCAGAGTGTGGATGGTTCAGTCCAGGAGGCCACGGCGCTTGAAGTCGAAGAGGTTGATCTTGTGGGACTTTTCGATCATCTCGACGGTGAACTTGAGGAGGCTGATCTCCCAGGTGTCGTCCACGCCGGCGATGACGGCGCGCATGGGATTGCCGGTGCGGCGGATGTCCGCCAACAGCTTGTCGCAGACTTCCTGCATGGATTCATGCACCACATCCTCCTGCATGTCCTGCATCTGGAACCGGAAGCCGTATTTGAGCACGGCCAGACGATGGATGTTCTCCTTCAAAAAGTCTCCAAAGGCTTCACCCTGAGGCCCGAACCCTTCAAAGTCGAAGCTGGCGACAGATTCAGGATCTGGGCGCAGGATCATTGGCTTTTCAGCCGTGATCTGGCCGCTGCGGATGCGGGTGGTGTTCACCTGATCCATTAGCTCGGAGACGAGCTGGAACTCGAAACGGGTGCTTCCAAAGGTGTCGATGCGACGATCCGGCTCGTGGAGAACCTGCGTGTTCTCCACGGCGTATTCGATGTCATACTGGCTTGGCATGTGAAGCAACCAGCGTAGGCAGGCCCGATGGGAGGGCCAATGTTTTTTCAGACCTGCGCATGCTGCCTGAGCCTTTCCTGTTGCAGGGCTGGCTTCACTTCAGCGGCACCGGCAGGAAGTCCCAGTCGAGCACCATTTTTTCTGTAAGCGCCTTCTTCAGCTCCAGTTCGACCTCCTTGAACTGGGGATTCCCGGCCAGATTGTGCAGTTCACCGGGGTCATTCTGAAGGTCGTAGAGTTCAAAAGTGGGCCTTGGCGTGGTGAAATAGGTCCGTGCGTGTTCGGGACTCAGCATGCCGGCAGCATGGGCGGCCTCGATGCTTTTCCAGGAAGGATCACCAGCGCTGTCCACCGGTTTGACAGCTCCATGCGGAGTGCAGTTGTAGATGAGCTTGAACCGGTCACTGCGGGCGCAACGGGCCAGATCAAAGACATTCGCGGTGATGTCTGGCCTCATGCCTCCATCGCCACCATGCGGCCCACGTTCGGCGAAGATGTGCTTCCGAGGCTCGAAGGGCTGCCCGCGGAGCTGCTTCAAGAAGCTGATGCCGCTCATCGCCTTGGGGGGCGTGACACCCGCGGCTTCGAGCATGGTGGGGGCGAAGTCCTCGCCAGACAGGAGGTTTTGGGCTTTCTGACCGGCTTTGACGACTCCTGGCCAGCGCACGAGGCAGGGCGTGTTGATCCCTGGGTCGGTCAGGTAGCCCTTGCCATGAGGCATGGCCATGCCGTTGTCGCCAATGAAGACCACGACGGTATTTTCGGCGAGGCCACGCTTCTCCAGCACCTCCAGAACGCCCTGGATGTCCTCATCCAGGTGCTCCACCTCCTGAAGGTAGCTGGCAAGGTCCTGGCGCACTTCGGGAAGGTCGGGAAGGTGCGGCGGAAGGGTGATCTTGGCGGGATCGAGCTTTCCTTTGGAGGAAACGGTGGTCCAGGGGTGATGCGGATCACTGAAGCCGAGCCAGAAGAACCAGGGTTTCCCCTTCGGTGCGAGGTCGAGGAACTTCGCCAGCTTGCCGCCAAAGTCGGTCATGCCGCCTTTTTCCTCCACGTAGTCAGCGCGTTTTTTGAAGGTGCGCAGGTTCATCCGGTCCATGACCTCTCCCATGACCGGAGCGGCTCTGGGCGCCCCTTTTTTGCCGGTGGCCGGACCATCGAGGTGGTAGCTGCGCCCGGCGATGCCGGTAAAGTAGCCGCCCTGGTCACGAAGCAGGTCCGGCAGGGCAGGGGTGTCTTCAGGCAGGGGGGAGGTGAAGCGCACCATGCGCACCGCCACGGGACTGCGCCCGGTCATGAGGGCTGCTCGAGAAGGCACACACTGCGGGCAGGAGGTGAAAAAGCGGTCAAAGCGGATGCCATCAGCTGCGAGTTTGTCGAGCGTGGGCGTGCGCACGTCAGGATTGCCGTAGCAGCCCAGGTAGGGGACGCTGTGGTCGTCGGAGAGAAGGAAAAGGATGTTGGGTTTGTCTGAAGCAGCAGGCAAAAGGCCGGGAAGCAGCGAACCAAGGAAAAGCAGCAGGGCAGGAAGTCGCATAGAGCAGGAAGCCTGGGAACGCCGGCCCTTTGCGGAAATTACTCCGCAAAACGGACTTCAACATCCGGCAGCTTCTTGGCGAGGGCCGCCCCATCGGTTTTTCCAAGCACGCACATCGCGGTCGCCAGGGCATCGCTGGTGGTGCAGTCACGGGCGATCACGGAGCAGGCGACGCGCTCGGTGAGACCCAGACCTGTCTTGGGCGACAGGATGTGGGAGTAGCGTTTCCCGTCGAGCTCGACGAACTGATAAAGATCACCCGAGGTGGAAACACAGCGATTGGCCAGTCGGATGGAAGTTTCGTGCTTGGTGTCGGTGCGCAGAACGATCTCCCAGCCTTGCTCTCCAGGCGGCGGATCCCCAACGGCGGTATCTCCACCGGCCTGCACCACGGCGCGGGAGATGCCATGCTTCTTCAACAGGCGCAGACATTCATCTGCCGCATAGCCTTTGGCGATGCCACCGAGGTCAAGCAGCGTGCCCTGCTGCAGGGTGATGCTCTGGCTTTTGTCGTGAAGAGTGATTCGCCGCCAGTCCGTGGCTTCGATGGCCTGCTGCAGTCGTCCGGCTGGAGGTGGTCGGTTCATCCGCTTGGCACGTCGCCAGAGGTGGGAAAGGTGCCCGCAGGTTGGGTCAAAGGCTCCCGCTGTCTGTTCCGCCAGGCGTCGAGCCTTCTGGAGGATGTCGTAAAGCTCCGGACTGACCTTCTTAGGGTAGGCCGTGCCAGGTGCACACAGCTTCATCAGCTCGCTGGTAGGATCGTAATCTGTGAAGAGGGCATTCAGCTCGCTGGTCCTCTGAAAGCAGGCCTCAGCGGCTTGTTCGGCAAGCTCTCGGCTTTCAGCATAGCAGGCAATGCGAAAGGTGGTCGCCATGCCTGGGCCGGAAAAATCCAGGCGTTGCAGATCCGCTCCCGCTGCCACGAGCGTCATCATGATGAGCAGGGCGGCAGTCATGGAGCTTTTCATGGGGTTGGGCACGAGTTCAGGACCCTGAGCGCGACGGCGGCATTGTGCCCTCCCATGCCCGAAGTGATTTTGAGGATTTCATCGCCTTTGGAAAGGGGCGGCAGAGGTCCGGGGCAGGTCAGGGCTCCTGCCATCAAGGCCGTGTCCAGAAGCCCGCAGGCCCCGAGCGTGTGACCTGTGAGGGGTTTCATGAGCAGCAGAGGAGGTGTTGGAGCGCCAAAGACGGTGGTGATGGCCTGCATCTCGGCCCGGGCATGGTTGGGGGTGCCTGTGGCGTGGGGGCAGATCAGCGCAGGACGCGAAAAGCTGCCCAGCAACTCCGCCAGGGGGCCTCCATCCTCAGGGATCATCAAGGAATCATGGGCATCACTGTTTGCTGCATAGCGTGTGAGACCTGCCAGGCCTTCGTCCGCAACCTCCAAGGTCACAGCCACCCCCGCCTCCCCCAGATGCAAGCCCGTCGTTTCCGGTGAGAGCGGGTCGTTCACGCCATTCGTCGAGAGCAGGTGGGTGGTCTGAAAGGCGGTGATCAGCTCCGGAATCAACGGCAGGTCCACGGCGACCACGAGCGCGCGGCGGGTCAATCCTGCCTGCAGGGCCATCCAGGCCATCCCAAGGGCGTCCAGACCTGCAGAGCAGCCGCTGGAAAGCATCTGA
>CALDGV010000545.1 GCA_937941745.1 uncultured Prosthecobacter sp.
GCACCGATGGCAACGTAGCCGATCAGGTGAGCCGGGCACGCATTCAACAGCTTGGCGATCTCGTCGGGCTGGAAGATCTCGGTTTCCCCATCGCCCTCCTTGGCAAGGGGTAGGATTTCGGCGGCAGTTTGCTCTGACATCGGCAGGTAGCTTCTGCTCTTGGCAAAGGAGAAGAGGACCTTGATGCACCGGTGGACCGAGTTGCGGGTGACGGGGGAGCCCCCAAGACTGCGTAGCCAACGGTCGATGTCGCCGGAGCTGATGGACATGAGCTCGCCAGGAAAGGCGTTGGAAAACCTCCTGGCAGCGACTGTCAGCTGGTTCAAATAGACTTGGCTGAGGCCATCCTGGCGCTTGGCTTCGATCATTTCCGCTGCGACCTCCGCGACACTTTTGCCAAGCGTCATTCCTTTGGTGCGGCGCATGAACTCCTGCACTGCCACCATGAGAGGCACCTCACCGAGCATTTGCCGGCAGCGGGTGTATTCATCCATCGCCGCTACCGGAGGGATGTTTAGAGGCGTGATCATCCGCTCCAGGGTCAGGTAGCACTGGCGCTGTGAAACACTCAGATCGTTCGTGGAAGCCAGCCCTTCCTGAATCCGTTGCGCAACAAGCTGCGCCTCGGCCTTGGCTTTTTGGAGGGAACCGAAGGTGCGCCTCGTGCGCTGGCCGTTGAGGTGGAAAACCACCGTGTAGCGGGTGCAGCCTCGCACTTGGCCCTGGTAAATGGGCACCACGGCGCTGCCATGCTTGACCCGGACGATGGAGGGGCTCGATTTCCGGGGGGTAAACCCGGATTTTGTCATGCTTTTGTCATGCATGACACCGGAGGGGGTGTCAAAGCCACCCCCAGGGGGGTGAGATAATCCGTTGATTATCAATGATGGTGCCGGTGGTCGGACTCGAACCGACACTCCTTTCGGAACAAGATTTTGAGTCTAGCGCGTCTACCAATTTCACCACACCGGCGAGTGCGTGGAGCAACAGGCCCTATGCTGCCGAGCCGGTGGCGCTTTGCAAGGCTTTTGGCGGACCAAGTATTTCCCGAAAGATGAAAGCCTGCCGGAGAGCGGCGGGGGAAGCGAGCAGCCCTTCCCATGCAGGTCTTGAAGAACCGGAGGGTAAGTCCTCGGTGGCAGACTTGGCAAGTTGGGCACTTTCCACAGGGTTCTTGAAGGCCTGATTTTCGTCCAATGGAGTCTGGAGCGCCGCCGGTGCATGTTGGGGCGATTGGAACTCAGCCTGAACAGGAGCTTTTCGGGCTGTAGGAGGAAGTGGGGGCGGGGGTGTTGGAGCCTGCCTGGGCGACGGAACCGGACGTCGGGCTTCAGCAGTCTCACGTTTGATCTCTTCAAAGAGCTCCCGAACCGTCGAAAACGGATCATGGACGGGTGGCGGGGAAGCCTGCGGCTGGGGCATCTGCTGACGCCGGGCTTGAGTCTGTTTTTTCCAGGCTTCCTGACGACGGCGAATTTCCTCAGGATCAAGCGCGGGTGTATTGCGGCGCTGCTCTGCTTCGGCACGACTCTGCTGAATCAGGTTCCAGAGCCATTGGAAGAAGCCGCCCAGCATGGCGATCACGATGATGATGATCTGCACCGGGTCGATTTCGGCAAGCAGGAGAGTCTTCATGGGCAGATAATGGCTTATTTAAAGGGGGCGCGCCACGATGATTCCTGCGTGGCTTTTGAAATCCTCCAGATAACCGGAGAGCGACTGATCGATGATGACTTTTTTCTTGGTGGAGGAGGCATGCATCAGTCTCAGGATGCCATCTTGGGTTCTCAGGGCCAGCCCGACATGACTGCAATAGACGTGGGGCTTATGCGTCACGATGCCAATGATGTCTCCGCTTTGAAGCCTGGCCTCTACACCTGGCACCAAGGCTTTGGGAATGTAATGAAACGGATGTTTCTGAAGGTGTTCTTCCATCCGTGCCATGCCGGTTCGCAGTTCGGGGTTGTGCCTCAGATAGCGGTAGCTTTTCCAGAGCACGGTCATTTCGTCGATTTTCCTCCCTGTGAGCGGCACCACTGGGGCCAGGGTGGGCGTGATGTCCGCAACATTACGCCGCTGGGCGTTGTCACGAAACCATTCCTCCAGGTAATGGATCCGGTCGAGATAGTTGCCGCCGCATTTGCCGCCGCGGTAGCGGGTCCACTCGATCTCCTGAAGCAGTCTTGAAGGCGTGTGATGAATCGAAGAACGCTCCAACAGGCGGGCTATTGCCAGGGCCGTCTCGAAAAAGGTCCAGCAATCGAGCCCAAGAAAGTTCACCGAAGGGGATTCGATAAGGTCATCGATTTCCAACGTGAAACCAACATACGGCGTGCCCTTCATGGCCAGACCAGCACGTGCCACTCGTTCCCCCACGCTCAGCCGGCCCCATTCTTCATTTTGAGCCTGGGTCATGATGCGGCGGAAGATTTCCTCTCCAACGAAGGTTTTCTGCCGAGACAGATATTCTGCGCAAAGTCCAGGGCATGCCAACGAGATGAAGCCGATGCTGAAAAGTCGTCTGTTCATAGTGCTGGTGGCATCAATAGAGTTCACCTTGCGTGACTTCCGCAGCTTCCAGCAGAGCGCCATGGACCGAATCGAACCAGGGCTGTTGTTCTTGATAGCCAAAGGCTCGGGGCCAGATCTTGGCTACTTGGTGCAACTGCTGTTCCAACTCGCTAAGGAAGGCTTTGCCTGCAGCAGTGGGATTTTCTTTGAGGAGATGGGGGGATGCGGCCTGCAGCGCCGTCTCGAGTGCGCTTGCTGGAAGCAAGGGCTCGAGACCATAGCCAAGGGTCGCAGCAGCACGCGAACCAGCGGTATCGATCAGCAAAAGAACTCCACGATTATCCCCCCCTTTTTCCACCGCGCTGAAAAGCTGGCCTCGGTTGAAAAGCCAGAACGCATACAACTCCACAGGGCAAGTCGGCGGAACTTCACAGGCCACTACGGTGCTGATGACGTCTGGAAAGTTCTGCTCCAGTTCACGAACCGCACACGTTAGGGAGTAACGGTTCCTGCGGGAAAAAACACCCGCCAAATCCGCAATGGGTGCGGCCAGCGCAGGCGGATGGCCAAGCTGGCTGTCGAGCGAAGCAAGCGTGAAACCGCAGGCGATGCATGCAACATCCCCTTCGCGCAGGTGCTCTTGGCAGGCTGGACAACGCATGGGTGGACTGAAGTCCACGAGGCCCGGGCGAATGTCAAAACAACAAAGCAGTTTGCATGAAGGCGCCTCAATCCACGAAGAGTACTTCGTTGGAGGCCAGCAAGGCCTGGGCAAACTGGGACCATGCCGTGGCATCACCCTCCCGGCCCGCAAGAAAGCGTTGGGCCGCCGTCTTTTCAGTCTCACGAGGCAGGCGCCCATAGACCCGCTGGTAAGTCTGCTGCAGGCGGTCTCCGGACAAAGACTGCGCCCATTGCCCCAGCTTGTCGGCCCGGCTTTGCATGAAAGGGGAGTTGAGGGCAAACAGTCCCTGAAGCGGAGTGGTGGTCTCCGTCCGCCAGGGGCTGTGAGCTCCTGGGTCCGGGACATCGTGAATGCGAAGCATTGGATCCATATCCTGGCGATCGGAGGCACCGTAGAGCGAACGCCGAAGGTTGGCTGGATCATTGATGGCAGAAGCGGGCCCACCCTGAGTCAGGTCCAGTTCGCCTGTCACTGTGAGCAGGGCATCGCGCCAGGATTCCCAGTCCAGGCGCCGCCTTGTCATGCGGGAGAAGAACTTATTGTCGGGATCTTGCCGTTCGCTGTCCGGAGCAATGCTGCTCTGCTGCCAAGTGGCTGAGTTGAGGATTTCCCGATGCAGCCATTTCAGAGACCAGCCGTTTTCGATGAAACGACCCGCCAGATCGTCCAGCAGTTCCGGGTGGCTCGGCGGTTCGCCGAGATTGCCGAACTCACTTGGAGTATCCACTAGCCCACGGCCAAAATGATGTTTCCAGACACGGTTCACCATCACACGTGCGGTCAGAGGTGCAGCATCCTCCACAATGGCCTGGGCAAGCTCCAGCCGCCCACTACCGAGACTGAACTGCCTAGGGCGTCC
>CALDGV010000546.1 GCA_937941745.1 uncultured Prosthecobacter sp.
AATGCGAGGAGGAGATGTTTCATAGTCGGAAAGACACGGGAGTCAGATCACTTCCACACGCCGGGTTCGTCGGTCCACTTTGTCAGCACCTGACGCTCGGTGACCGGCCACCAGGCTTGCAGTTTGTCGGCGAGGCGCTGGACGATCTCCGGGTTCTTGGCGGCGAGGTTGTTGTCCTCATGCGGATCGGCGAGGAGGTCGAAGAGCTGGGGACGCTTCTCCGTGCGTGGATGGCTGCTGGCGTAGCGATCGAGTTTGCCATCGTAGGTGAGCAGGAGCTTCCATTTTCCATCCACCACCCAGCGGTAGAGCAGCGTGTCCTCGGGCTTGTCGATGTTTGCCACGTCATGCGCGAAGGTTTCGCCGAAGCACTCCTTGCGCGCTGTTGGTTCGCCAGATTTGAGGATGGGCAGGAGATTCAGGCCCGGGAGCTTTTCCGGTGCCTGTGCTCCGGCGGCGGCGAGTGCGGTGGGCACGATGTCGATGCTGGAGCAGAGCTGTTCGCCGCGATTGCCGGGCTGAATGACGCCGGGCCAGGAAAACATGATGGGCTGGCGTGTGCCGCCTTCATTCGCGGATTGCTTAGAGCGCGGCGCGTAGCCCTGGCTGTTCGGGTCCTGAATCCAGCCGTTATCGGCGACATAGACGAAGAGTGTGTTTTGCGTGAGGCCCTTTTGCTCGACGCGGTCCATGAGCTGGCCGCAGGTCTCGTCAAACCACTCCACCATGGCGTAATAGCGGGCCACATGATCGGACTCGATGCCTTTGGCCTTGTATTTTTGGAACAAACGATCCGGCGGTGTGTGCGGCGTGTGCGGCATGAAGGGCGCATACCAGAGGAAGAAAGGCTTCTTTTCCGCTGTGGCATGGTCGATGAACTCAAACACCGGCTCCATGCCCTCGCGGCCGATTTTCAGGCCGTCATCGCCATGACGACCACCGGGATTCGGGAAGCCGCGAGTCATGGCGTGGGTGAAGCCCGCTCGCTTCGGCTCGCCTTCCCACCATTTGCCGGATTGATGACTCAGATAGCCCTGATCGGCGAGGAGCTTCGGAATGGCGGGATGCTGGTAAAAGTTGCCGATGAGTTTCTCCCTAAGCGCTGCATAAGCGGGGGATTCTGGTCCTTTGCCTTTCCCCTTCGCTTTGCCTTTGGCCTTCGGAGTGGCCTCATTTGATGGCAACGGTGAAGGATCATTGCCGGTGACCCGATGCTGATGGGCATACATGCCATTGGCGAACGAGGCGAGTGCAGGCCGGCACAACGCGGTGGGCACATAGCCTCGGCTGAAAAGGGCGCTGCGTGAGGCCAGCTTGTCGAGGTTCGGCGTCTCGATCTGCTTGTGGCCCATGAAGCCGTAGTCCGTCCATGCGTGGTCGTCGGAGATGATGAAGACGATGTTGGGCTTTCCATCCTTCGCTAAAGCTTCGGAGGACGGGGCTGCGGCGGAGAGCAGAGGGCAGAGGGCTAATAGGATGAGGAGGAAGCGTTTCATGGTTGGTTGGGGGACGGATTTTGGACAGCAGAATGGGGGACAGCAGAATTAGAAGACCAGAGGAGGAGAATTTCAGAAAATCATTCTGCTGTCCGCCATTCTGTTGTCCAATTCCCCATCTGAAGTCATTGTGGTGATTTCAAGTCGGGAACGGTTGAGGTTTATCCACTGGATGGCCTCCAGGGAAGGGGCGTGAGCTACAAGCACCCGCAAATGCTGATGATAGCGTTCCTGGTCCTTGCTAAAGCCTGTGACGACGAATGCGTGGCGGGGGCTGTGAAATTGCACGGGATGTGTGCCGAGAATCCGTTCGCCAGAGATGATCTCGGCTCGGTGAAGGCAGTGCGCCTCGCTTCCGAAGTGATGCACCAGAGCTTCCTCGTAGAGACGGCAGTCGAGATGCGTGCCCCAGTCCCTGATGAGTTCCTTCAGGTGCGACACGAGATGCTCGCAATTTGCACCGAGAGGATGCCAGCCGGATTTTCTTTGCGTGGGCTGATGCCGACTCATGCCATGCAGGGCATTTTTCAGCAGTTTACCGCGCACATCA
>CALDGV010000547.1 GCA_937941745.1 uncultured Prosthecobacter sp.
TCATTCCCGTGAAGGTGGACCGCGAGGAACGGCCCGACGTCGATCTCACCTACATGACCTATGTGCAGGCCGCGACAGGTGGTGGCAGCTGACCGATGTCCGTTTTCCTCACGCCGGAGCTGAAGCCCTTCTTCGGCGGCACCTACTTCCCGCCGGAGAACAAGGGCGGGCGCATCGGCTTCAAGAACCTGCTGCTGGAGCTGAACAAGGCCTGGAAGGAGGACCGCGAGAAGGTGCTGCAAAGCTCGGACCGCAGCATCGCCAAGCTGCAGGAGCATCTGGACGGCGAAAACGAGGCGGCAGAAGTGCAGACGACGGCGGTGATTCAGAAAGCCTACGACGACCTGGCCAGCAGCTACGACTACCACGAGGGCGGCTTCAGCGGCGCTCCGAAGTTCCCGCGCTCCTCCACGATCAACCTGCTGCTGCGCATCCAGAACGCCTGGAAGCACCAGGAGGACCGTAAGAGCGAGGCGGAGTGGGCGGGCGAGATGTCCATCCGCACCCTGCGCGCCATGGCGGCGGGCGGCATCTGGGACCATGTGGGCGGCGGCTTTCACCGCTACAGTGTGGATGGCTACTGGCACATCCCGCACTACGAGAAGATGCTTTACGACCAGGGCCAGCTGCTCTGGGCCTACGCTGAAGGTCATCTGGTGACGGGCTCCGCCTTCCTGGCAGAGATCGCCCGGCAGATCGTGGGCTATGCGAAGCGCGACCTGCGGCACCCGGACGGCGGCTTTTTCTCCGCCGAGGATGCCGACAGCTACGCCAAGGAGGGCGATGACCACAAGAAGGAGGGCGCCTTCTACATCTGGACGGCGGCAGAGATCGACGAGCTGCTGGGCAAGGACGAGGGCAGCATCTTCCGCTATGCCTATGGGGCACGCCGCGACGGCAATGCCCGCCCGGAGAGCGATCCCCACGAGGAGCTGAAGGGCACGAACACGCTCTTCCGCGCCTTTTCGGCCAAGAAGACGGCGGAGTTCTTCAAAAAGACGCCGGAAGAGGTGCAGGCCATCCTCGACCGAGGCATCAAGGCGCTCTTTGCCGCCCGCGGCAAACGGCTGCGCCCGCATCTGGATGACAAGATCATCACGGCCTGGAATGGCCTCATGATTTCCGGCCTGGCCCGTGCCGGCGCGGCCCTGGGCAACGACGAATTCATCCAGCTCGGCGCACAGGCGGCGCAGTTCATCCATGATCAGCTCTGCGCGGAGCCCGGCAAGGGCCTGCACCGCAGCTGGCGGGATGGTGGGCGCGGCCCGAAGGCCTTTGCCATCGACTACGCCAGCCTCATTCACGCACTGCTCGACCTGTATCAGGCCGGTTTTGACGCCAAGTGGCTCCAATGGGCCGTGGCGCTGCAGGCGGAGATGGACAGCCTCTTCCTCGACCAGGAAAAGGGCGGCTACTACAGCGTCCACACGGACATGAGCCACTCCGTGCTGCGCATCAAGGAGGACTACGATGGCGCCGAGCCTTCGCCCAACTCCCTCGCGGCGCTGAACCTGGCCCGCCTCGCGGCGATCCTGGACAGCCAGGCCCATGCTGAGCAAGCGCAGAAGGTGCTGACGCTCTTTGGCAAGACTTTGCAGGACAGCCCCAGCGCGGTGCCTGTGCTGGTGATGGCTGCCGACTTTGCCGCCCGCGGCAAACAGCAGATCGTGCTCGCCGGCGACAAGGCTTCGCCGGAGTTCAAGGCGCTGAAGAAGGTCGTGCACTCCCGCCTGCTGCCAAACGCCGTGGTGCTGCACGCCGATGGTGGCGAAGGCCAGGCCTTCCTGGCCAGTCACAATGAAGCCCTGGCAGGCATGAAGCCCGTGGCCGGCCAGCCCGCCGTGTATGTCTGCCAGAACTACACCTGCCAGGCTCCGGTGACCGAGGCTGCTGCGCTGGAGAAGCTGCTTGGCTGATCTGCACTGGCCGCTTGCCAAGTCTGCTGCGGACGGCACCATGCGGGCCAACACCATGGCCAAGAAAGCAGCATCCAAAAAAACCGAATCCCTCCACCGCAAACACAGCGCCATCATCGTTGATGGCGTGGAGCGCGCCGCCAGCCGCGCCATGCTCCATGCGGTCGGGTTCAAGCGCGAAGACTTCAAGAAGTCCCAGATCGGCATCGCCAGCACCTGGAGCATGGTGACGCCGTGCAACATGCACATCGACCGCCTCGCCAAGGAAGCTGCGAAGGGTGTCGATGCCGCTGGCGGCAAGAGCATCATCTTCAACACCATCACGATCTCCGACGGCATCTCGATGGGCACCGAGGGCATGAAATACTCCCTCGTCTCCCGCGAAGTGATCGCGGATTCCATCGAAACCGTGGTCGGCTGCGAGGGCATGGACGGCTACGTCGCCATTGGCGGCTGTGACAAGAACATGCCCGGCTGCATGATCGCCATCGCCCGCATGAACCGCCCGGCCGTGTTTGTCTATGGCGGCACCATCCTCCCCGGCTGCGTGGGCCCGGAGAAGAACGATGCGGACATCGTGACGGTCTTTGAAGCCGTGGGCAAGCATGCCAACTGCCAGATCACCGACAAGCAGCTCATCGACATCGAGGAGCATTCCATCCCCGGCGAAGGCTCCTGCGGCGGCATGTACACCGCCAACACCATGGCGAGCGCCATTGAAGCCCTGGGCATGAGCCTGCCCAACTCCGGTGCCCAGGCCGCCGTCTCCAGCGACAAGCTCATCGACTGCTTCGACGCCGGTGCGGCAGTGATGAACATGATCAAGAAAGGCATCACTCCCCGCGACATCATGACGAAGGAGGCCTTCGAGAACGCCATCACCCTCATCATCACCCTCGGCGGCAGCACGAACGCGGTGCTCCACCTCATCGCCATGGCTCATGCTGCGGGCGTGAAGCTGAGCCTTGAGGACTTCGTCCGCATCGGCAAGAAGACACCGGTGCTCGCAGACCTGAAGCCGAGCGGCAAATACTTCATGAACGACCTCGTGAAGATCGGCGGCACCGTGCCGCTCATGCGCACGCTCGTCGAAGAAGGCCTGATGCACGGCGACTGCCTCACCGTGACCGGCAAGACGATGAAGGAGAACATGAAGAACTCCAAGATCGTGTGGCCGAAGAGCCAGACCATCGTCCGCCCGCTCAGCGACCCGATCAAAAAGGACAGCCACCTCGTCATCTTCAAAGGCAACCTCTGCCCCGAAGGTGCGGTCGGCAAGATCAGCGGCAAGGAAGGCCTCAACTTCAGCGGCAAGGCCATCGTCTTTGAGTCGGAGGAGACCGCCCTGCAGGCCATCCTGAATGACAAGGTGAAGAAGGGTCACGTCGTCGTCGTGCGCATGGAAGGGCCCAAGGGCGGCCCTGGCATGAGGGAAATGCTCTCCCCCACCTC
>CALDGV010000548.1 GCA_937941745.1 uncultured Prosthecobacter sp.
CAAGACGGCGATGTCGAGTCCGCCGCCGTCATAAAAATCGAACTGGGCAGGCTGATCGATGATGGCTTCGGGGAAGTGGCTGCAGCCGAAGCTCAGGCCCGAGGCCGGCACGCCGCCGATGGGGCCGCTTTCCACCGTCAGGGTGAAGTCGGCCAGTCGTCCCGTCTCCGCCGCCACCATGGCCACACTTTCCGGCAGGCCGATGCCGAGGTTCACGATGTCTCCAGGGCGGATTTCCTGCAGCGCCCGGGTGCCGATGACCTTGCGCTCGGACTCCGGCATGGCAGCCAGCTCGATGCCATGACTGCTGGAGACGACGAAATCCTCGTTGAAGGCCTCACCAAACGTCTGATCGTGCTGCACACCACCGCTGGTGACAATGTAGTCCACCAGAATGCCTGGCACGCGCACGGCCTTGGGATCCGGCAGCACATCCACCATGCTCTCCACCTGCGCGATGACGATGCCACCATGGTTTTTCGCCGCCTGAGCGATGGGCAGAACCTCCCCGATGAGACCCTCATGATCCATGCTGAGGTTGCCACGGGCATCCGCATAGGTGGCGCGGATGAGCCCCACCTGCACGGGCACGGGCTTGTAGCGCAGCCAAGTCTCTCCATCGAGGTCCAGGCGCTCCACCAGCGGCTCCGTGGTCCTCGAATTCATCCGCCCGCCGGTCTGCGCCGGATCGATGAAGGTGTTCAGACCCACCTTGGTGATGAGGCCGGGCCGCTTCGCCGCAATCTCGCGCAGCAGCACGCTCAGCACGCCCTGGGGCAGGTTGTAGGCCTCGATCTCGTTGGCCAGGGCCAGCGTGCCCAGCTTGGGCGCAAGGTTCCAGTGCCCGCCGATGACCCTTTTGATCAAACCCGCATGAGCCAGATGATTCAGCCCTCGCTCAGCCCGGTCCCCTTGTCCGGCGCAGTAGTAAAGCGTGAGGTCCCTGGGGGTGCCGGTGGCCAGGAAACGCCGCTCTAGCGCTGCGGTGAGCATCTCGGGATGTCCCGCACCCACAAAGCCGCCCACCACCACCGTCGCCCCGCTCGGGATGGCGGCGATGGCTTGATCGGCGGAGGCAAGGAGGGCTGGGGCGCGCATGAAAAGGGCGCGCATGATGGCCGGTGTCCGCAGTACTGGTCAAGATGCACGGCGAGATTCCGCCAGGGAACCAGCCCAGGAGGACGAAACGACATCTTCATTGCTTCTCAGGTGCACTCAGGCATTTTCCGCGCGCTTTGACCCTTACTCAGGACAGGTACTTCCAGACCGGCCTCGCAGGATCCCTCGTGATCCATGTGCTGGCCCTGCTGTTTCTGACCTGGTTGTTCAACAGCGATGCTGGGCGGCGGCTCATGGGAGCCGCAGAGTATGCCGCCAAACCCGAGCCGGAACGCGAGGTGACGATGATCTTTCCCGACCAGATCGTCCCGCCGCCCCTCCAGCCAAAGCCGAAGGCCTACATCCGGACCACCCAAAATGAAGCGGCAGCTGTGAAGCCTGCCAATGCAGCCTTTGAATCAGACCGCAACACCAGCGCCGCCAGCAAGCTGCCGCCCAAGGCAGATGCCACGCTGATGATGCCGACGACGGTCGGCAATGGCCCCACCAAGATGGAGCTGGCCAACCGTGATGTGCGCGATGGTCAGCTCAAAAATGACGCCACAACCCCCAGTCCACCGCTCACCGCCACCCCGCTGGACATGCGGCCGCCTGTGCCTGCCACGCCGCCGAGCATCCTGAAACCTCAGACTGCCCCACCTCCCGCGCCCCAGCCCAGGCAGGTGGCCAAGGCGGAACCCTCCGACGCCACGCCTCTCAAGAAAATGATGGAGGAGATGGACAAGGACGCGGCACGCATGATCACGGACCGCCTTCCGCTGGAAGTCCGCAAGCCTCAGGAGATGAAGCCGGATGAACCACCACCAGCCAAGCCGCAGGTGCGTGTGCCGGATGACAGCCCACCGATGCCGCCGGTGCCCAAGGCCATCCCTGTGGCAGACAACGTGCAGGCCACGGCTGGCAAGCCGGAAAAAGACGCCTTCAGCCCCTTCACCCGCATGGGCAAAAATGATGGTGCCATCAGCCGTGAAGGTGAAAACGCTGTGGACGCTGCACAGACTCCCCGCGGCATCTACATGCGGCAGGTCACCGGCGCAGTGGAGAGAAAGTGGCACCTGTATGTGCGCCTGGCACGCGACGCTGTGAACTTCGGGCGGGTGCGTTTCCGCTTTTATGTGGACCGCAAAGGCACGCCGCAGGACCTCAAGATCCTCTCCGATGCCCGCGATGCCGATCCCCGCATGAGGGAGCTGACCCTGCGCGCAATCCTCGATGCTGACATCCCGCCCATCCCTCAGGATCTCCTGCCCGAGCTGGAGGATGGGAAGCTCAAGATCGAATACGAAGCCATTGTTTATTAGTCCGTGCGCATCCACACCCTCGACCTGCAGTTTCAGAGCACCCCCGGCCTGATCGCCTCCTATGTCATCGAAAGCCACGGTGAGCTGGCCCTGGTCGAGACCGGCCCTGGATCCACCCTGGAAACCCTGCGCGCCGGCCTGCAGCAGCTCGGCCTGGATGAAAAGAAGGTGCGGCACGTCTTTGTGACCCACATCCACCTGGATCACGCCGGGGCCGCGGGCTGGTGGGCTCAGCAGGGGGCGCAGGTGTACTGCCATGCGAACGCTGCCCGACATCTGATCGACCCTTCCAAGCTCATCGCCAGTGCCCGCATGATCTACCAGGAACGCATGGACGGCCTGTGGGGGGAGATGCTTCCAGCACCCGCAGAGCGCGTGACCATCCTGAATGATGGTGACAGCATCCGCGTGGGGGAGGTGGAGGTCACTGCCTGGGATACCCCCGGTCATGCGCGGCATCATCTGGCGTTTGTCGTGGGCAGCGCCTGCTTCACGGGGGATGTCGCCGGCATGAGGCTGCAAGGCACCCGCTACCTCTCGGTCACCGCGGCGCCACCGCAGTTTGAACCCCTGCCCTATGTCGCGTCCGTGGACCGGCTGGTGGCCGCTGGCTTTGAGAGGCTGTTCCTGACCCATTTTGGCGAGGTCGCCGATGTTGCTGACCACCTCGCCCGCTACCGCCAGCGCATCCTGGAGGTCCATGAAGCTGTGAAGGCAGACCTTGAGGCCGGCCTTGGCGAAGCCGCCGTTCGCGAACGCTACACCTGCCGCGAGCACGAGCTCGCCACCCTCTCCGGCATCACTGAGGCAGACTGGCAGAGGCTGGAAATGTCCAACAGCACCTCCATGTGTGCCGATGGCGTGCGGCTTTGTGTCGAGAAAGGCCGCTGATTTCCGGTTCCCATCCCGGCACGACTGCGTAATCGCTCTTCACCATGTCCCACTGGCTGCTCAAATCCGAACCCGATGTCTTCTCTTTCGATGATCTGAAGTCACGCCCGAAGAAGACCGAGCCCTGGAACGGCGTGCGCAACTACCAGGTGCGCAACATGATGCGGGATCAGATGGCCGTGGGTGATCTGGGCTTTTTCTACCATTCGAGCTGCCCGGTGCCGGGCATTGCCGGCATCGTGAAAATCGTCAGGGAAGCCTACCCGGACCCGACCCAGTTTGACCCGGCCTCGGAATACTTTGATGCAGGCAGCAAGCGCGAGGAGCCACGCTGGCTGATGGTGGACGTGAAGTGGGAGGCGGACTTCAAGACCTTCGTCACGCTCGACATGCTCCGCAGCGACCCCGCCCTGGCTGACATGCTCATCCTCCGGCGTGGCAACCGCCTCTCCATCACTCCGGTCGAGCAAGCTCACTGGGAGCGGATCTGCAGGCTGGGCGGCCTTTGATCAAGGCGTCACCACCACATCCTTCACGCTCAGCGTGCCGAAGCTGTAGCCGATGCTCAGGTTGGTCTTGGCGCGTGCCAGCGAGGCGTGTTCGTAGGTCTTTTCGAAGTCGCCGATCTTCACCGTGGCCTTCGGGCCGCGAAGCGTGACCTTCACCGGCACCCACTGGCCAGGTTGGAGAACCTGGGATGTCTCATTCGCGAGCGCGATGGACTTGTGATCCTTCGCATCGGCCGGAAAGGCGCGCACACCCGTGCCTGCAGTACCGGTGACTAGGCGGAAGACGTGCCCCTCCGCACCATTGCAGGTGAAGACGAGGTTTTTCACGGCGCTGTCAGCACGATAGCTGAAGGAGAGGGTCGCATCCGTGTAGGCGAGGTCATAAAACAAGATCGGCCCGTGGTTGGCGTGCTTTTTGTAGAGTTCGTCATCCTGCGTGCAGGTGGCGGCATGATCGGCGAACTTCCATTCGCCACGGCTCGCACGCCGGGAAGCCAGTTGAGGCGATGAAAAGTCGTCCTTCAGGAGCATGGCATCAGCGGCCAGGGCGCTGCTCACGAAGGCAAAGGCGAGAAAAAGGGAGCGCAGGATCATGGGCAGCCTGAAACAGAAGCGTCCAAGGCAGTATTTCAGCCTTCACAGCCAGGCCTGCATCTCAGCGGGCAGGTCACAGGTCCAGCAGCCGTGAAATTCTGGCGTGTCGATCTCCAGCTTCTGCGAATGCAGTGCCTGGCGCGAAAAGAAGAGCTTCTTCTCCAGTTCCGGCGTCCAGCCGGTGTCGATGAACTCCAGGTAGCAGCGCTCATCGAGGCCATAAATCTTATCGCCCAGGATCGGCAGGCCCAGATGCGAAAGATGGACGCGGATCTGGTGCATCCGCCCGGTGACCGGACTGGCCTGCACCAGTGCCAAACGCCCGGCCTGGGGATGTTCGACCCGCTTCAGCGTGCGAAATTCCGTGCGGGAGGGCGCACCATCCTCGTGCACTGCCTGGCGCACCCAGATCGCTGATTCCATGACCTCTCCCTTGCGCAGAATCGGGGCGTCGAGGTCCAGCGAATCCCAGTCCGGCCAGCCGTGGACGATGGCCTGATAGGTCTTGTGGATGTGCCGGTCCTGCATGGCCATGCCAAAGAGCCTTGCCTTGGCGGCTGTCTTGGCCACGAGCACGGTCCCGCTCGTTTCGCGGTCCAGGCGGTTCACGATGCTCACCTGCCCGCCATTGGCCATTTCGTAGGCCAGCAGGTCCTTCAGGCCATGCCAGAGAGTCGGCGCACCATGCAGGCTGCCTGGGTGGATCTGCAGCGGCGCAGGCTTGTCCACGACGATGTAATCGTCGCCCTCCGCCAGGACGGTGAAAGCCATGTTATGCGCGTGCTGCACGGCCCAGCCCTAGCCGGGGCAGCTCAAGCTGCCAACTGCCGTCTTGCACAGGATGCCGCGGAGCGTTCCAATGGGGGCATGTTTGAGACACGTCTGCATCCCCTGGCCTCCCGCCTGGTCTTCCTGGGACGGTTTGTGAAGTTCTTCAGCATCGCCATGGGCGTGGCGTTCCTGGCGCTGGCCATCGGCACCCTGGGCTATCACCACTTCGCCGGCTTCAGCTGGGTGGATTCGGTCCTCAACGCCTCGATGATTCTCGGCGGCATGGGACCGGTGGGCGAATTGAAGAGCGATGCCGCCAAGCTCTTCGCCAGCGCTTATGCGCTCTTCAGCGGCCTCATGTTCATCACCATCATGGGCATCCTCATCGCACCAGTCGCCCACCGCGTGCTTCACCATTTCCACCTCGACGAACAAGACCTCGACGCGCCATGAAATCCGAACGTGTTGTCATCCTGGGTGCCAGCGACAAGCCTGACCGCTATGCCCACAAAGCCCAGCTGCTGCTCCAGCAGCATGGTCATGAGGTGGTGCCCGTGCACCCAAGGCTCACCCACGTCGAAGGTG
>CALDGV010000549.1 GCA_937941745.1 uncultured Prosthecobacter sp.
GGCGCTGCCCCCTTCTGCAACCGCCTTTGTGCAGTCCTCCAAGTTCAGCACGGCCCGGCAAAAAGCACGATGGCCAGAGGCCTCTTGCCAAGGTGACGAGCTTTCGGCAGGTTGTCTGAATGGTTCACCTGCGCGCGTTCGGGCTAGGGCTGGTCTTCCTGGGACTGGCGCTGGAAGTCCATGCGGCAGAACTGCCCATCCTCGATGGCATGCTTCATTCCTGGAACCTACAGCGAAGCACCAAGGCCGATCATCTCCGCCTAGAGGCAGGCGAATGGCTGGCCGGGACTTTTGTGGTTCAGGGGCTGAAGCTGGATGAACAGCCTTTCGAGGCAGAGAAAGTAGCAGCCATCATGGGCAGGCCAGGATCTCGGCAAGCCAGGCTCTTTCTGCGTGATGGTTCGGTGAAGGTTGGACCACTGGCATGGACCTCGGCGACCTTTCAAAGCACCTCGCTAGGCTCCGTGGTTCTGAGCCCAGAATCTCCAGGCCAGATCGTGCTGCGCCAAAAGGATCATGACGGACAAATGGAAGCCCCTGCGCTGGCGTGGCGGGCAGAGTCGATCGAAGGCAGGATTGAGCCCCTGCACCAGATGCCGGAACAACCTCTGCTGTGCCAGTGGCTGGGAGGCGAATGGCGGATTCCCTGGAATGAGGTCGCTGACTTTCGTGCCCTTCCAGCACCATCGCTGGAGCATGAAGTGCGGCTGCAGGATGGCAGCCGGATTCAAGGCTGGTTGAATCTGCCCTGGGAATGCAGCGCCTGGGCGCGCAGCCTTCCGGATCTGATGGCCTTGCTGTCTGGAAAGATGGCGGTGTCCAAGCCGCTGGATGGCAGCAGCCTCAGCTTTCGCAACGGCGACGCTCTGAAAGGCGGCTTTGCCAGCAAAACGCTGACGTGGAGCACTGCCAACCGCTGCATCGAAGTCAAGACGGCGGACATTTCGAGCATCCAACGCCTGTCAGCCCAGGAAAACCTTGAACTCCCCATGTTTGAGATTCAGACCCGGCAGGGGGCGACATGGGTCGGACGTCCAGCTTTGACTCGTTTCGATTGGCAGCGAGGTTCGCAAAAGCTGCCAATCCCCTGGGCGGAACTCGCCCAACTCACCGTGAACTCCAGTGGCGAAGGGAGGCAGCCGTGAACAAGCTGTTGCTCTTGTCTTTGAGCCTCTGTCTGTCTCCTGGGCTGGCGCGGGAACAGGCTTCCGTTCCCTACATCCCTGCCCTGATCACGGATTCCAAGGGGCACGAATGGTACATCGAACAGAGCGGCGTGCTGCAGCGGCAGGGGACGGGTGCCAGCATGATCGGCAACTGCATGGCGCTGCAATTTGGCGGGCAGCAGCTTTACGCTCAGCAGGCCATGACCACCCCAGATGGCCGTGAAATCACGATGACCTCCCAGCAGCCACAAGGAGGCATGAGCATCCGGCGCCGCATCACGGTGCTGGAACGTGAAGGAGCGCTGAGGTATGTGGATGAATTCACCAACACGACCTCGCGTGACCTGCAGGTGACCGTGGAACTGCGCCATGGACTGAACAACACGGCCAGGGAAGTGACCAGCAACCTGGGAAGACCCATCAAGGATGCACTGGAAGCAGGCGAAACAGGCATTCTGGCACTGGCCGGCGAGGGTGAAAACAGAGCGCCCGACCTGCTCTTCACCCTCCGGGCCAGCGACTCCTCGCTGCCGCTGAAACTGCGCATCCAGAACAAGTATCAAATTTCGGTGCTCTACACCTTGTCCCTGCCCGCAGGTCAGACGCAGGCGCTCATCCATGGTGTGGCTCAGATAAGGACACCAGCCAAGGCTGCAGCAGAGGAGATCAGCCGACTTTGCGCTCCCCTTTCCCTGACAAGACTGACCCGAGACCTTCCCCGTTCGCTGCTCAAGACGGCCGTGAACCTGGGTGAGGATACCTCGGGCTTCGGCATCGACGAATGGCATCCCAAGACATATTGGGGCCTGAGCCCTGAAACTTCAGATCAACTGGCAATGGGAAAGGGATCGTTGCTCAAAGGCCGCTTGCAGGCATCCACCCTGACGTTGCTGCGAGAATCGGAAAGAATCACCCTTCCTTTCGATCAAGTGGCGGCCATGGCGGGCTCCCTCTTCACTCAAGACGCTCAGGCCTGGATCTGGCTGCGGGACGGCCAGCGCTGGTGTGGTCAACTGGAGACACTAGGTCTGAACTTCACGCTCAACAGCGGTGCCGAGCTTTCCATCAAGCAACTTGACCGCCTAGTGCTGGCTCAGCCCCTAAAAACCCCGGAAGCCAGGCAGGCAACCCTGATCGAACTCAGAAGCGGTGAGCGCCTGGCCATGTTGGCCGAAGGAGACCTCCCCATGAACACGCCCTGGGGCTCATGGCAGGTGCCGTGGCGTGAAATCGTGGCACTCAAAAAGTCGGGCAAGGGCCAGCTCGGAGGCCTGCTCTGCCTGCGGGATGGCACCCAGATCCGGGCTCTGCCCAGGCCGGGCCCGCAGAAATTGAAGCTACTGAATCTTGGTGAACAGGAAATCGAGGCATCGGACATCTGCGGCATTCTTTCCCCGCTGGCCCTGACGATGAAGGATGCGGATACAGAGCCCACCACGGCCTTTCTGGACCTGATCCAGGATCAGCGTCTGGTGGCCAAGATCACGCTCGCCCAGATCACGCTCCTCACCGAGGCCGGTCCCTTGAGCCTCGCACCAGGCACGATCCGCGAACTTCGGGATGCGAGTTCGGACGACGAAAGCGTCACACGGCTTTTTGAAGCGGCACTCTGGGGTGGCGGCGAGGTCAAAGGCTCCCTGGAAGAGCTGCGCCTGCCGGTCGAAGGCCTGGGCCTTTCATGGCAGGTTCCAGTACGGCACCTGCGCCGGATGAGCAACCCCGTGCCTTTGACCGACCCAGCAATCATGCGGCGCATCGGCCAGCTTATTCAAGACCTGGGCAGCGAGAACTGGCAGACCCGCGAGGCTGCCAGCCAGGCGCTGCGGGAGCTGGGGGCGCTGGCACGCAGCAGCCTTCAGGAAGCGCTGAAGGCACAGACAGACGCCGAGGCCAGCCGACGCCTTGAAGAACTCCTGCAAGATCCCGAATGAACGACGAACCCACCTCCATCGAACGCAACCTCGGCATCCAGCCCCTGGATGCCCTGCTTCAGCAGCAAGGACTGAACAATCATGACTTGATCCTGACCTGTGCCGAACCACTGACCCACAAGGCTGTGCAGCGTGCACGCAAGGGCCGGCGGCTGACACCCCACATGCAGAGGCGAATCACATCCGCCTTCAACAAAGCCCTGGCACTTCGCGGCATCACGATGGAACGAGAGCATCACGTGAAGGACCTCTTCACGTATTGATTCCACCTCCATGACCGACACGCCCTCCCCTTCCACCGGCCGATTCATCCGCGTCGCCCTCGTCGGACTGCCGGTGGGCCTCATCCTGACCAGCATCCTCTCCTTTGGCATCTGGTGGCAGAAGAAGCAGAGCGCAGAAGAGCGGACCTTTGCCTATGCAACGGCCCTGCGACGCGACATGACCCTGCCTGCCCTGGACCGCTACACGAGCATCCTGAACGAGGTGATGCAGCCACAAGGCCGCGAACGCCTGGCCGCCGTTTCGAGCTTCGTCGAGTCCTCCATGAGTCCCGAGAACATGGGCTACTCCCCACGGCGGGACCGGTTCTATGATGGGGGCCTCGAATTCTCCAATGTGGATGTCGAAATC
>CALDGV010000550.1 GCA_937941745.1 uncultured Prosthecobacter sp.
GCGTTTTCATCCGCCACATAGGCCAGACCATTGTAGATCGAGACCGCCGCCGCCACGCCCGGCGTCTCAAAGGTGGTGCCATAGACCGGCGTGCGCCCATTCGCCCCCACGGTGTACAGGTCCACATGATGCGGGCCATCCGAGGTGGAGTTGGGCGAGGTGGCCGCCACCGCCATGCCGGAGCCGTTCATCACGATCTGCTTCCAGCCAAACTGGCCGTTGGTGAAGTTCGACAGCACCGAGGGTGTCATCGGATTGAGGGTGTTCACGATGTTGAAGCCCTCCGTGTGCAGGGCATACAGCGTGCCATCACCGGCAAAGAGCCTCAGCGGCCTGCCTCCAGCGCCCACCGTGCCGGTCACCGAGGTGGACGTGCCCAGGGTCATGGTGGCGAGGTTCACCGGGGTGAGCTGCCCCTGCTGCAGCACAAAGAGCGTGTCCCGCCACACCGCCAGGTCCACGATGCGTCCCGAACCGCCGGGCAGCGCCAGCTCTTCGATGATCAGGCCCGTGACCATGTCCACGCTGAAGATCTTGCCATTGGCTGCGCCTGCATAGGCCAGGCCTCCGCTGATCGCAGCCGCCGTGCAGGTCGTCTCCGGCAGCACGATCTTGTGGCGGATCTGGAGGTTCGCCGGATCAGCGGCATCCATGATGGTAAAGAACTGCCCTGCCGCCACGGCCACGAGGTTCCCCTCAATGTCCAGGCCCGGCACTGCTCCACCCGCCTGCAGCACTCCGAGCAGGCCGGGAGACTGGGCGTTGGCGATGTTGAAGAACCACACCCGGTCACCTCCGGACATCACCGCGAGGTTGTTCGAGGTATCAATGTCCGTGTAGCTGTTCTGGTCCACGGGCACGGTGGCGATGATCCCGGTCTGGGCGATGAGCCCGCCGAGAGGATCGGAGCCCTGCTCCACCTCGGCACCATCCTTGATGCCATCGTTGTCCGTGTCGTCATCTGCCGGATTCGTGCCGATGATGCTCTCCGCCTGATCCACGAGGCCGTCGTTGTCTGCATCCGCCATGCCGGCCACGCCCTGGTAGGCCACGGCATTGAGCTCGATGTTCGATCCATTCGGGCCGGTGGCTCCCAGCGTCGTGCCAAATTCCTTCCCGGCCGGGTCATACATGGTCAGCTCATAGCGGGCATTCGGAGCCATGATCAGGTTCAGGCCGCCGGAGTTGGGCGTGCGTCCGCGGCGCACGATGCCGTCCACGGTCAGCTTGTAGTAGCTGGAGCGCTGCGCGGGCTCTCCCAGGGCCACCAGGTCCTTGCCCAGGGCGGAATAAATCTGGTCCGCCTGCTTCTGGTAGTCTTCCACCGCCTGGTTCATGCGCTTCAAGTTGCTGCCGTAATTGCTCAGCAGCGTCAGTTGTTCCTGCAGCGCCTGCAGACGCTGACGCACCTGCTCACGTTCCTCGGGAGTGAGATCAATCGTGCCCGGCGGGGGCGGAGGTGCCCCATTGGCAGGCGGTGTGGCACTGTTTTTGCGGCGGATGCTTTCGACAAGAAGCTTTATTTCCTTCACCGCTGCCTGAGCGGTGGCCAGGATGGCCTGCTCCTCGAAGTTCTTGACCAGATCCACATAGATCTTGATCTCGGTGTGCAGGGCGCGTCCGGCCTGAATGCCCTGGCAGAACTCCCTGGTGCCAAACCCAGGACGGCACTTCTCTGGCGCCATGGGATCATCGTTGAACTGGCAGATGGTGTCCGCGATGTTCAAGGCGTTGCCGACGCATTCAAAGGCGGTTTGTGCCTTGGCAATCGGATCTCCCGTATTGACGCAACTTATCAGGGCTTCCGTGTCCGCAAGGTCGGCCTCCACGATGCCCAGAGCGTTCTCGATCGCCTCCAGCTTTTTACCTTCCCCCAGGGCTTCACCGATCTTGTAGGAGCCCACGAGCAGGTTTTTGGTCATGTCAACCAGGGTGAATATGCACTTCAAAGCCTCCTTGGCCTTGCCAAACTCCAGGGCACAGGAGGCCACTTCCTTGCCGATGTCATAGGACAGCAGGGCGTAGTCCCACGCAGACTTGTCCGGGCAGGGCTCATCATCCGGCGGCGGGCGGCGGCGGCGGCGCGGTGGGCCGCCATTGCCTCCAGATCCCTGCTGCGCGCCATGCCACCCTGGCTGGCGGATGCCGACACCTGCATCCGTCTTCACAAACTCACCATCATCCGTGACCGTCATCGGGCCCACGATCTCCCAGTTCCCCGTGTCATGGTTGAAGCTCCACAGCGCCGTCTTGGCTCCTGGCGGCAGCTTCAGCCCGGTCACCGGGTCCGGCAGGTTCGGAAAGCAGATCGGCACCGGCTGGTCGAAGTTCGTGCCGCCGTCCGTCTGAACGGTGATCACCAGCGGCAGTTCCAGACCCGGAGGCAGCGGGCTTGGCAGACGGCCGGAATCCACCGGGGCGATCCCCAGCTGCCCTCCACGCGTGCCATCATCGGCAAAAAGCGAGTTCGGCGGCACATCCAGGCGCGTGCCCTCCAGCTCAGGATTTTCATCCAGCACCTCATCCGGAAACTCCACCGGCGTCTCCTCCGTGGCGCTCACCGCCGTCAGGGAGCCTGCCACGATCAGCGGCAGGTAAATCTTCCCGCGAGCCGGGTCCTCCACATTGCCGCTGAGGTTGTCATTCCGCCCGGCCACCGCATCCCAGCGCTTGCCCACCGAGGGGTAGTAATCGCCGTTCGGGTAGCTGCTGGCGGGGCTGGTGCGCCCGTCCACATGCACAAAGAAGCTTCCTGCCGGGCAGGGGCTGAGGGTGAAGTTCCCCTGCGCATCCGTCGTCGTGCGCAGCGTCTCCTCCGCCCCATCCACCGTGATGGTGGCTCCGGCGATGGGCACATCCACGCCTCCCGGGCCGGGCTCGCTGGCCAGCACCTGGCCGCTGATGGCCGTGCCCGGCAGGCCGGTGATGCTCAGCGTCTCAAAGTAGAACACCAGGTTGCCGCCTTCCTCGCCATCCCCGTCCAGGTCCACGCCCCGGCCCAGCAGGTCATCCAGGTCCGTCGGTGCCAGCACCACCCTCATGCGCGCATTCGAGGGCAGCGGCTCCAGGTAAAACAGCGTCGCCTTGCGCCGGTCCGACGAAATCTCCACGCGGGAGAGGATGCGGCGACCGCCGAAGTCGGCATAGAACTGGTTCGTGTCCAGCGCCGCCGAGAGGGCCAGCGGCATGGTGAAGTGCACCACCGTCTCCCGCGTCACCGCCACATCCCCTTCATCATTGTAGGGGGAGGTGCGCAGAACGCCTGCCAGCGGCAGGTTTCGGGGGGTGGCAGACTCCAGGATCAGCTTCACCAACTCCTCCTGGTCGGCACTGTTGACCACCCCGTCCTGGTTCAGGTCGGCAAAAGGCGCGGTGGTGGCTGCCAGCGGAGCCGTGCCTGCGGCATGGGCCACCAGCTTGGCCAGATCGTTGGCCGTGAAGACCCCATCCTCATCCAAATCCCCCAGCTTGCCTGGGATCGCCTGAAGACTTCCTGTGAAACATGCCGCCAGCACCAGGCTGCTCAAAAATCGAGCTAATGCGTTCATAGGCGAGGTTTCTACCCTGACAGGCCAACTTCGACAAGCTTGGAATCAGGAAAGCCAAGAGCGGCCCACCCGCAAAGGTTCAGCGGCCTAAATCCCCCGCTGCATCACTCATCTCGTGGGCAATATGATCTCATCTCGCGGGCAACATGATCTCATCTCGCGGGCAATATGATCTCATCTC
>CALDGV010000551.1 GCA_937941745.1 uncultured Prosthecobacter sp.
TTGCCGGCACGATGGTACGAAAAAGCCGCACTCGTTGCCGAGTGCGGCTGGGTGGTCGTCAGACCATAAATCTTATTCTTCGCCGTCGGAGGCTTCATCCGCGGAACCTTCCGCATCGGCTGCGGTGACGGTCACTTTGAGGAAGCAGCTGACTTCGGAGTGAAGCTTCACGGGCACTTCAAAGCTGCCGGTGTTCTTGATCGGCTTGTCGAGCTGGATCTGGTGACGGTCGAGCTCCACTTTGGCGACGCTGTCAGCAACGGCCTTGGCGATGTCCATCGTGGTGATGGAACCGAAAGCCTTGCCACCCTGGCCGGTCTGGAGGGTGAGCTTGAGCTTCAGCTTCTTCAGCTTGGAAGCGGTCTTCTCGGCTTCCTGAAGCTCCTTGGCTTCGCGCTCGGCGCGGACGGCCTTGAGGTGGTTCAGGTGGCGGAGGTTGCCAGCAGAGGCCTCGTAGGCCTTGCCCTGCGGCACCAGGAAGTTGCGGGCGAAGCCACGCTTCACTTTCACGACATCGGCCTCGGCTCCGAGACCTTTGATTTTTTCTTTGAGGATGACTTCGACGTTTGCCATAAGGGTAGCGCCCTTCCGGGGGGCGAGGGGGCGCGATAGTACACGCCCTCCCCCTCCTGTCAAACGCGGGATGCAAAGGTTTCCGGGGGACAACTTTCCTGGCTTGGGGGTTGTTTGACCGCTTTTGCCGTGGTTGATAGAGTTTGTCCGCCTCCGGCGGCTTGGTTCCCCCACCCAACCTATTCCCCTGCATGTCCCCCATCATCCCTCACGAAGGCTGGATCGTTCAGCACCTGTTTTACAACATTGACCACGGCTTCTGGGCCGCGCTGACTCCGGAGGAGAAGGCTGAGCGTACTGCCCGCCTGAATGAAGTGGTTCAGCGCATCCGCAGCCATCCGAAGACCCAGCTGCTGAGCTTCAGCATGGTCAGCCCCAAGTCAGAGCTGGGCTTCATGCTGCTGACGCCCGATCTTCAGGATGCCAACCGTTTTGAAAAGGAGCTTAGCCTCGCCCTCGGCCCCGATGTGCTGAACCCTACCTACAGCTATCTCTCGATGACGGAGTGGACCGAGTACAGCGAAAAGGAGGAGGAAGCCTCCGAGCGCATCCACCGCACCGAGGGCCTGGAGCCCGGCTCCGAGGCGCACAGCAAGCGCATGGCCGAGTGGAAGGGGCACATGGACAAATATTACAGCGACCGCCTCTACCCGAACATGCCCGACTGGCAGGTCATGTGCTTCTACCCGATGAGCAAGCGCCGCAATGTCGGGGCCAACTGGTATGCCCAGGACTTCGCCAAGCGCCGGGAACTGATGGGTGGTCATGCGAAGACCGGCCGCAAGTATTCCGGCAAGGTCCGTCAGCTCGTCACCGGCTCCACCGGGCTCGACAGCCATGAATGGGGGGTGACCCTGTTCGCGCACGACATCTTCCAGATCAAAAGCATCGTCTATGAAATGCGCTGGGATGAAGTGACGACGCAGTATGGCGAATTCGGCGACTTCTACATCGGCATCCAGCTCACCATCGACGAGCTGCTGCAGCGCGTTCAGCTGACCTGATTCATCATGGCCAATCAGCCTCTCACCATCGCCGGACGCACCTTTCAATCCCGTCTCATGCTGGGCACGGGCAAGTTTGCCTCCGGTGACCTCATGCGCGAGGCCATCGTGGCCTCGGAAACGGAGATCGTCACAGTGGCGCTGCGGCGTGCCGACCTCACGGGCAAGGGCGACCCTTTTGCCAACATCCTCGACTTCATTCCTGAAAACGTCCTTCTGCTGCCCAACACCAGCGGGGCGATGAATGCGGAGGAAGCCGTGCGCCTCGCCCGCCTGGCGGTGGCCGCCGGGCTGCCCAACTGGGTGAAGCTGGAGATCCATCCCGACCCACGTTACCTCCTCCCTGATCCCATCGAGACACTGAAAGCGGCGGAAATCCTGGTGAAGGAAGGTTTCACTGTGCTGCCTTACATCAACGCCGACCCCGTCCTCGCACGCCGGCTTCAGGATGTCGGCACCGCGACCGTGATGCCTCTCGGCTCACCCATCGGGTCGCACCAGGGCATCACCACACGGAAGCAGATCGAGATCATCCTCACCCAGGCCACCGTGCCGGTGGTGGTGGATGCAGGCATCGGTGCGCCCAGCCATGCCGCTGAGGCTCTGGAAATGGGTGCGGATGCCGTGCTGGTGAACACCGCCATCGCCATCGCCAGCGATCCGCCGCGCATGGGGCTCGCTTTCAAGGCGGCTGTGGATGCTGGCCGTGCCGCCTATGAAATGGGCCTGGCTGACAGCTCTGAAGAAGCAGCGGCCACCAGTCCGCTGACCACCTTCCTCTATCAGAACTGAAGTTGTCATTCTGATTGCCGCCGCGCTTTCGAGCCGTCACACTCCGCCATCATGCGAATCGCCATCTTCGGGGGCAGTTTCAATCCGCCCGGACTTCACCATCGCGCCATCGCCGAGGCGCTGGTGCGGGAGTTTGATGAGGTGCGGGTGATCCCTTGTGGGCCGCGCCCTGACAAGCCTGTGACCGGCACGATCCCCGCGATTTACCGTGCGGCGCTCGCAGACCTCGCTTTTGGCGGCATGGAGAAGGTCGTGGTGGATCTTTTCGATCTCGAGCAGGCGACCTTTTCCCGCAACTGGCAGCTCCAGCAGCGTTTTGAGCCCCTGGGCGAAGTCTGGCATGTGGTGGGCACGGACCTCATCGTGGGAGGCAAAGCCGGGCTTTCTCCGATCCAGACCTCTTGGGCGAAGGGGCCCGAGCTCTGGCAGCAGGCCCATTTTGCCGTTTTGAAGCGGCCGGGACACGACATTGATCCTGCAGACCTTCCTCCGCACGCCCGCTTGATCCCCCTGGATGTGCCGGGCTCCAGCACGGAGGTGCGCGACCGCCTCGGGCGAGGTGACCAGATTGACGACCTTGTCGCGCCGAGGGTGCGTGATTACATCGAGCGTTACGGTCTTTATCGCGCTCCGATTCCGGGCACCTGGGCACATGGTTCGCTCCAGCATCAGCCCTTTTTTCTTCAAGCTGACACCCACAACCCGAAGGCCTGCGCCTGGGTGGAGAAGACTGGCGACGGCGTCAGTGAGGCGGAGGCGCGTTTCATCACCGTGCTCGGTGGCGATGGAGCGATGCTGCGCAGCATCCGCGAGCACTGGCGGAAGCGGCTGCCCTTCTTTGGAGTGAACGCCGGGCATCTGGGTTTCCTGATGAATGCGCCGGAACAGGTCTTTGGCAGTCCATTTCCGCCATCGGATGTGATCCTCCGCCAGTTGCCGATGCTTTACCTGGAGTTTGAAAGTGCGGATGGCACCATTCAGACGGCCTACGGATTCAATGATGCCTGGCTGGAGCGCAGCACGAGCCAGAGCGCCTGGCTGGAGGTGAGTGTGAACGGCGTTCAGCGCATTCCCAAGCTGGTCAGCGATGGAGCACTGGTGGCGACAGCGGCCGGATCCACCGCCTATGCCCGCAGCATGGGGGCCAGCCCTCTGCTGGCAGACACGCCGGCATGGCTGCTGGTGGGCTCCAACGTCATGGAACCCGCCCACTGGCGCAGTGCCCTGATGAGCACGGACAGCACGGTGGAGATTCGCAACCTTTCGCCGAAAAACCGGCCTGTGGAGGCTTTTGTGGACGGGCACAGCATGGGCGAGGTCGTCAGCTTCCGGGCCCGCATCAGCCGTGCTGCAGCTGCTGAGCTGGCCTTCTGCGCCAGCCATGACATGGCGGACAAGATCGCCGCCATTCAGTTTCAAAACGCCGCCCGCTGAGTCGTTCGCGAAAGACGGTGGGACGTGGTCATCCTACTTCCGTGCCTTGTCAGCGATGGCCTTGTAGTAGCTTTCGATGGCGGCGCGGTATTCGGGAGCCGCTTCGCTGCGGGTGGCTTCGGTGAGGTCTTCGGCCATTTTGCTGGGCAGGTGACCCCAGTCGCCTTTCACCAGGATCAGTTCGGTGCCCAACGCCCCATCTTTGAGCATGGCCTGAAGGTCGCCGCCATCGTTGGTCTGGGCGGTGGACTGGCTCTGCTGCTGCTGGCCTTGCTGATTCTGGTTCTGGGCCATCTGCTGGGAGGCATTGGGCTGCTGGGAGCCGGGCGTCTGACCCTGGTTGCGCTGATCGGCCATCTGCTGCTGCTGGCTCTGCTGCGCCTGCGAGAGGCTTTGCTGGGCGTTTTGCTTCTGCTGCTGGCCCTGCTGCCCGGCCTGTTGTTGCTGGCCATTGGGCTGCGGCTGGCCGTTCTGCGACTGCATGGGATGAAGCTGGGCATCCAGCTGATCAAGCGCCTGAGCCAGGAAAGCCGCCTGCACCGCCTCCAGAGGATGCGCGGTCATGGCTGGGGGCGTCGCCGCGGCTGTGGCCTCGGCAGCCTTGGCCGCCTGAGAGGCTGGCGTCAGCGCTTCTTGTCCCACCGGTTTGGGGGTGGGCGGTGCGGGCTGTCCCGGTGCTGCCGGTGAACTGCGAGCTGCGGAGGCCTGCTGGGCGAGCTGCTGGGCGGCTTGCGCGGTCTGCTGGGCGGCATTCTGATCGCCAAGCCGCTGCTGATGCCGGGCTACCCGGTTCAGGTCATTCGCCGCCTGTTCCGTGGCGAGGCCCATGTTTACAGGCTGCTGGGCTTCGCTGGCCACGGCCTGTTCACTGGCCTGGGCGGTCTGCTTGCCCAGTTCGGCCAGGGCTTTCTGCATGGCGGCGTTCTTGGGCAGTTCCTTCTCGAGTTCAGCCAGCACCTTGCCGGGATCCTGGGTGGCATCCTGCGCCATCTGGGCGAGTGCTTGTGCCCGGGCATAAGCCTCATCGAGAGGCTCCTTCACGCCTAGGTCCTGCTCCATTTTGGCGGCCTGGGCCAGTTCTTGTTCCGTGAGTTCCTGGCCTGACTCCGCCTTGGCCATGTTCTGAGCCAGCTGGTCGAGCGTTTGCGCCGCCTGCTGCTGAGCCTGGGCGGCTTGATTCAGCGCCTGGGCCTGGGGCTGGCTTTGCTGAGCCTGGGCCGCCTGCTTCAAATTCTGCTCCACTTGCGGCTGGGTCTGCTGCATCTGGGCCAGGGCGGCATCGGCGGTGCGGGAAAGCTGGCGCTGGCTCTGATTCTGCAGGTCTGCAGCGTTTGCTTCCTGCCTCAGCGCTGCCTGGAGGGAGGCCATCTTCTCGGCGTTCTCGGCGCTGGCTTCCTGAAGGTTGGCGGCTTTCTGGGCGACCTCAGCCACGGGCTTCTGTGCCTGGGCCTCGGCGGCGGCCGCCTGGGTCTGCTGCTGGGCCTGCTTCAAGTCCTGCGCCACGGCTTTCATCATGTCACTGACCTTGGGCGTGAGCTGTTCCAGGGTTTCCCGGGCGCTCTGCGTTTGTTCGGCGAGCTGCTGGGCCACTTCGCTGGCCTGCTGTCGGGCCATGTCTGCGGTTTGTTCGGCACCCTGGGTGTTCAGCGGCACTTGAGGCGACTGCGTGGCCGCCTGACGGGCGAGGTTTTGAAGCTGTTCGGCGGCAGAGCGGGTCAAATCAGCCGCCTGCTGGGCTTTTTGTGCGAGCTGCTGGGCTGCCTGCGCTGCCTGGGCATCCGGCTGTTTCATGCGGCGGAGCTGTTCTGGCAGCTGTTTCAAGGCTTCTGCGGCTGCCCTGGCATTCTCGGCGGCGGGGCTGTCTGCAGGCTGGTTCGCCGCAAAGGCGGCCTCTTCAGCGGCCTTCATGGCACCTTGGGCAAGCGCGTCCGCTTCGAGCGCACGCACCACATCACGAAGCTGCTCCGCCTTGGCGACCAGCGGGTCAGGGGTCTTGTCCTTCGGATCCTTGGCAACCGGTGGTGGCATGCGTGCGCCCTGCGCATCGGTGGCTGCCTTGACTTCGCGTGCCAGTTGATCCGCCGCCCGGGAGGCACGGTTGGTGTCGAGGGCGGCTTCATCGTTGGTGAGCGTGTTCTGCTCACGCAGAGACGCCTGTTCCTCGAGCTGCTTGGCGGCGCTGGCGAGTTCCTTGGCGGCCTTTTCCTGCGCGGTGTTGCCATCGCGGTCCTCGCGCGGCTTTTGGTTGGGCTTTTTCGCCTCCTGCTCAGCCTGCTGGAGTGCATCGCGGGCCTCGTTCAGGGCGACCATGGCCGGATTTTCCTGCCGGGCGATCTGCTCGCGAAGCTGCTGCGCCCGGTTGGCGGCGTTTTCAGCCATGGCACGGGCAGCGTCCGCGGTGCGTGAAAGGCGCTGGCGGAGGTTGTCGGCAGCCCCGTAGAGGTGTTCGGGGCTCTTGGCCTGATCTTGTTTGTCGAGGCTGGCGGCGAGGTCGGCGCTGGCCTCGGTGACCTGCTTTTGAAACTCCTTCAGCTGGTTCTGCTGACCTCCATCCACCAGGGCCTTCAGGTCTTCCATCTGTTCAGTCAGCGGCTGGGTGGCTGCCAGGGCGCCACGCTGCTGCTCCTGCCATTTCGGGCGCTGAGTGGCATCGCGGTTGGCGGGCAGGGACTGTTCGGTGAGCAGGGCTTCCTGCCGCGCCAGCTGCTGTGCCTGCTTGGACACCACGCGGGCATTGTCCTCGGTCGCAAAGGCTCGTGCGGCCTGTGCGATGGTGTCGATGTCTGACTGGGCTTCGTTGGCCTTGCGGCGCAGGCCTTCGGTTTGTTCGATGTCAGTGGAAAGCTGCTTTTCGATCTGCTTCAAAGCCTCCGTGCGCATGTGGGCGAGACGCTCGCCGAGAAGCTGGACCTCCTGGGCGTCCAGATGCGTGGGAGCCTGTCGGGCAGTTTCCTGCAGGTCTTTCCAGAGGTCATCCGCCTTCGAGGTGACTTTTTCCAGCTCTGTCTGCGCTCGGGCCAGGGCATCCTGGGCATCGCGGGCGGTATCGGGGTTTTTGTCAGCGTTCTTTTCCGTCTTGCGCACCTGCTCCATGGCCTTGCGCAGTTCACGGGCATCCTCGGAAAGCGTCTCCGCCTGCTGGGCAAAGCGGCGCGTCTGTGCCGCCCACTGGCGCTGCTGCGGGCTGACGGTCTGTTCCAAAATGACGATGCGCACAGGCTCGGATTCAGCCGTCTGCCCCTTCAAATCGGTGGCGACCAGCTTGATCACGAGGGTGTCGCCTGCCTTCACCTGCAGCGGTGCCAGCGGCAGCAGGGACTGAAGCGCGGCTTCCTTGCCGGCCTTGCCCGCGATCTCCTTCTCGGCCCATTTTCCAGCGTTGACCTGATGTGCGAGCTTCACGCTGGCGAGGCCCACATCATCACTGGCGAGTCCTTGCAGCCTCACTGATTCGTCCGGTAGCATTTCCAGCTGTTCTGCAGGCTCCATGATCTGGGCAAAAGGCGGCAGGTCCGGGATGGCGGTGACGCTCCAGGGGCTCGATTCCTCGTTGGTGAAACCGGTTTCCTGGGCGGTGAGGGCGATCTGCCAGGATTCGACCTCCGGACGGATGAGCACCTCGGTCTTCACGATGCCATTTTCGATGCTCCTGGCAGCCGTGGCAGGAGGATGATCGGCATGATCGGGGTTGAGGATCAGATCAGCCTTCGACACAGGCTGATTGGCTTTGAGCTCCAGCTTCATCGTGGTGCCTTCCAGGGCTTCAATGTCGCCATGATCCTCCTTGAGCACCGTCTCAGGCAGGCCGGAGTAGGCCGGTGGCACGAGGGTTTTCACAAATTCCAGCACCCGGGGACGCGGGCGGGCGGTGAGCGTGTGCCAGGAGCTGATGGCGTCCGCGGCGATGATCCGGTAGCGCACGTCATTCTGGCCGATGCTGACCAGGCTTTGATACTGGCTGCCTGCGGTCGCCTGCATCTCTTGAAGGCGTGGCTTGGAGTCGGCTGACTGCACTTCTATCTGCACACGCTCCGGCTTCGGACCCAGGATGTCCGCGATGACCTCGGTTTCGGAGGCGATGGGCACCAGCAGGTCGGCTGGAGCGGGGGCTGCGATGCGAATCTGCACGCTGGATGGGCGGGCAAAGTTGGCGAACGGGATGGCTGCCCGCGCGAGGAAGCCTGGCAGATGGAGTGTGCTGATGAAACTCAGCACCACGACGACCAGCGCTGCCGCTCCCGCCTTCAGAAGCCAGGGTTTCAGCGACTGGGATGGCAACACCTCGGTGAGTGGCACCTTTTGAATCTGCTCGGCGACTTCCTCCTGGAGCCGGGCACGGAACTCAGCCGACTCATGCTCATGCCCGCGGCCTTCGGAGAGGTCCACGGCGGCGATCAGACGTTCATGCAACTGCGGCGCTGCGGCTTCCAGCAGGCGCGCGGCTCCATCCAGGCTGCGGGCCTCAGCGATGAAGCGCCAGGCTGCCTTCCAGGCATAAAAAGCCGCGCCTGCATAGGCTGCGAGGCTCAGCCAGGGCCGTAAGACCTCAGGCATCAGCCGTGCCCGGTCCAGCAGAGCGATTCCGAGCAGGGCCAGGAGTGCCACGGCGGCAGCGGCCAGCAGGGCGCGCTTCTGCAGCAGGGACTGCCGACGCTGGCGGAAGGCGGCGAGGGCTTCGAGCGTGGCTGGGCGGAGGGAAACGTTCATGAGGGAGGGAAGCGCAGACAACGTGCCGGTCGAGGGTGATCTTGTGTGCCGCTGAGGTTTCGGGGCATAAGAAAGGCGGGTTGGTAAACCCGCCTTTCCCAGGAATCATTCAGGAGCTTCAGCGCCTGTTTTTAGGCACCGGTGTTGAAGGCGCGGATGGCGGTGATCTTCACCTTGCGGGTGCCGTGATCGGTGGGGATTTCGGCTTCTTCGCCCACAGCCTTGCCCTGCAGGCTCTTGGCCAACTCGGAAAGGTAGGAGACGATGTGCTTCTCGATGTCGCTGTCCCACGCGCCGAGGATGGTCAGGGTTTCGCTCTGGCCGGTGGACTCATCAGTGTAGTCAACGACGGTGCCCACGCCGACCACGCTGGTGGGGGCATTGGCAAAATCAGTGCCGCGGGCGCGGTTGATGTCGCGTTCCAGTTCGTCACGCATGCGGTTCAGCACGGCCTGCTGGTCGCGGGCAGCCTTGTAGCCGCCATTTTCGCGGAGGTCACCCTCCTCCTTGGCGATCTGGATCTCCTGGTGGTTGTGCGGGATCTTGACGGTGATCAACTCGTTGAGTTCAGCCTTCTTCTTCTCCAGGCTGTCCCATGAGACGATGAGGCTGTTGTCCTCACGGCTGCCGGACTGGTCTTCCATGATGTTCTCCAGTTCAGGCCTTGTCTTGATGACGCGGGCCATGAGCGAGCGGCGGGTCAGCTCATCCAGCACGGTGCTGCCGAGGAGGCGCTTGATGAAGAGCTGCACCATTTCCTCGTCCTTGTCCTGCACCCATTCGCCGATCAGGGCTTTCTCGGAGGAAAGCACGTCCACAAGGCGGCCAGTGCGCTTCGGACCACCGCTGACGTGGTCGTCTTCGATGGTGTCGAGCACGGCGTGGGCAAGGTCGATGCTGAAGACGGACTTGGCCAGACCATCGCGCTCCTTGCAGGTCCAGATGAGGATGTCCTGGGTCAGTGTGCGGTTGCGCACGGCCTTCTTGAGGTATTCTGCCAGGGCTTCGAGCTCGCCATTGGCATCAAGAACGGTGGCGATTTCTCCCACGGCGCGGCCGCCGGTGCGGGCGATGTGGTTGAGAAGTTCGGTGACCCAGCCGCGATCCGGGAAGGCTGCCGGGAAGGCGCGATAGAGGCGGCCGTAAAGAGCGGCGGGCAGGCCGGCGATGCTCTCTGCAATCTGGCTGCGGGCTTCGCAGACGAGGTCGGAAACCTTGAAGGAGCCAAGAGGCAGGGCGGCATTCTTGTCGATGCCTTCCACCAGTTCATCCCTGGAAAGCAGGAGCTGGAGGCTTTCCTTGAGATGGAGCTTCCAGGCCTTGCGCACGGTGTCGGAGATGTCCTGGAAGACGGGAATCAGCTCCTGAAGGGCGTTCTCGAAGAGATCGATGTCCTTCTGAATCAGGGCCAGCACGCCGAGCTTGCCCTTGAGGTCGCGCTTGGAGAGGAAATCACGCACCATCACGGAGCCAGGCTTCTCTCCTGAATCACGGAGCACCAGCGGATCCTGGCGCTTGGAGGGGACGACGATGTGACGTGCGGTCTTGAGCGTGCGCTTCGCAGCCTCCCACCACTTCTTGTAATCCGCTTCAGCAATGATGCGGGGCTTCAGCAGGCCTTCAAGCTGGTCGAGTGACATCTTGCCGCCGCTGGATTTCAGGGCCAGCTCCACCAGGGCGGTGGGGTCGTCCTTGGCCATGGCCTTCAAGCTGTCGAGATCGGTCAGGCGGCGGGAGAGCAGGTGCTCCGCTGGCAGGATCTCCAGGCTGGTGATGGCAAAGCCCAGCTTCAGGGCATGCCCTGGCTTGCCTTCAAAGTCGATCAACAGACGGTCTCCGATCAAATCCCACTCGGCAATCCGGCCAACGCCCCAGCTTTTATGCAGGACGAAGGTTCCGGGTTCGAGCTGGGAAAGCTTTTCTGCGTCTGCTGCGGACAGTCTTCCTGCCGCGACCAAATTTTGCACCTCGGGATTCATGGGGGTACGATGCATACCCAGTCCCGACGGGCTGGCAAAGGAAAGTTCCACAGGCCGGGAATCCCTGGATGGAAGCCTGCGGCCATGAAAAAGGGGTCGGACCTAGCGAAACGCAGGGTCCGACCCCTCGGAAGGGGATCAAAGAGGCAAGGGATCAGTGCTTGGCAGCACCTTCAGCCGCCGGCTTGTGAGCAGCGCCGCTGCCTGTGTTGGAGGGGGCATACTTGGCCACAAGGAAGGCTCCCAGCACGGCCAGCACGCATCCGGCGATGAAGGGCAGGGGGACGCCTTTCTCAGGCTTGTGAAGCGCCATTGCGGTGATGGTGTTGACCACAGGAGCTCCGGCAAAGACGATGGGCATGACGGCTGCTGCCGCCGCCAGACCGAAGCCGCCACCGCCCTTTTCAATCGGCGTGGCCGCCGCGCCCAGGGCAAGCACCAGGGTCAGGGCACCAAGGGCGCCCGCGCCCCCGGCGATCAAGCTCCAGGTGATGCCGGAGTTGGTGAAGCTCCAGTTGGAGCCGCGAGCCTTCAGCACCAGCGCGGCCACGATGCCGATGAGGGCATAGGCCACACAGACAAAGAGGAAGGCCTTCAGGCCGGCGTGCGGGGTTTCAGGTCCCATCGGCATGAAGCCGCGGCCTTTGTGGAGGATGACGCCATAGACGCCCCAGGAGAGCACGGTGAGAAGGGCAAAGGTAAGCCAGGTCATGTT
>CALDGV010000552.1 GCA_937941745.1 uncultured Prosthecobacter sp.
GGCCCTGAGGGGCCGGGACAGGACTGACAGTCCGTGTCTCTTTGCGGCCAGTACCTTTGGTTTTCCCCATGCACGCCCTCGACGCTCTTTCTTATGTCCTCGAAACCAACCCTGATCTGGGTGCGGAGGGGAAGGTGTTGTTTCTGCGCGCGCAGCCTTCGGCCTGCCTGGAACGCTTCAAAGGACGGCTGACCTGCGAGCAGACCTGGAAGCCCCGCGCCCTGGCGCTGGAAGCGGCGGGTTTGACGGTGAGCCGCGACAGTGCGGGGCCTTTTCAAACCATCCTGCTGCTGCCTGAACGCCAGCGAGAAACCATCCTGGGTGACATTGCCCGGGCACACGATCTGCTGGCCGAAGGTGGCACGCTGATTGTGGCCCTGCACAACGATTGGGGCGCCAAGCGCACGGAACAACAATTGACGGAAGTGGCGGGCGAGGTGTGCACCGTTTCCAAACATCACAGCCGGGTTTTCTGGGCGGTGAAGTCCAAGCCCTGGGACGTGGCCAAGCTGGCTTCCTGGAAGGAGGCCGCCTCCATGCGCCGGGTGATGGAAGGGCGGTTCTGGTCGGTGCCGGGGCTTTTCCATTGGGACGAGATGGATGCGGGCTCGCGCCTGCTGATTGAGCAGCTACCGCGGACTCTGAGCGGTGCGGCGGCGGATCTGGGCGCAGGCTGGGGCTACCTGAGCGACCATCTCCTGCGTCACTGCCCCAATCTGCGGAGTTTGGACTGTTTTGAGGCGGATGGCACAGCGCTGGAATGTCTGCGGCGGAATCTGGGCAACGTGCCGACGCCGATTCGCCCGCGCATTGTCTGGAGTGATGTCACGAGCGGCCTGGGCAACCACAAGTACGATGTCATCGTGATGAATCCGCCCTTCCATGACGGACGTGATGCCGATCCACTGCTGGGCATCAAGTTCATCACCACCGCCGCCTCCAGCCTGCGCAGTGATGGCGAGCTGTGGCTCGTGGCCAACAAGCACCTGCCGTATGAGAACATGATGCGCGACTGCTTTGAGCACACCCGCACCGTCATTGAAAAGGACGGCTTCAAGGTGCTGCACGGCGAGCGGCCGCAGGCGCATGTGCAGAAGCATTCCAGCGCCCGGAGACGCCGCTGATGCCTGCGGCAACATCCTTGACCTCCAGGCCTCCGGCCTCTTGACTTCCCGGCCATGATCCGCACCGCCATCCTGAATGTTGTCGGCCTCACTCCCCGCCTCATCGGGGAGCACACGCCGCACATCCGCGCGTTCATGGAAAGGCAGCGCAGCGCGCTCATCGAGCCGGTGGTGCCTGCGGTGACCTGCACCGCCCAGGCCACCTACGTGACAGGCAGGATGCCGCGTGATCACGGCATCGTGGCCAATGGCTGGTATGACCGCGACTATGCCGAGCACCGTTTCTGGAAGCAGCCGGAGCAGCTGGTGCAGGGGGAAAAGCTCTGGGATGCCCTGCGCAAAGCCGATCCGGAGTTCACCTGCGCCAAGGTCTTCTGGTGGTACAACATGCACAGCACGGCGGACTTTGCGGTGACCCCCCGCCCGCTCTACCTCAGTGATGGCAGCAAGGTCTTCGACATCCACACGCAGCCCATGGGCATGCGGGAACGCCTGAAGCGTGATCTGGGCGAATTTCCCTTCCGTCACTTCTGGGGGCCTGCCTCCGGCATCGAATCCTCCCGCTGGATCGCCGCCAGCGCCAGGTGGATCGAGGAAAAGCACTGGCCCTCCCTCAGCCTCGTGTATCTGCCGCACCTGGATTACAACCTTCAGCGCGTGGGGCTGCAGATGAACCTCATCGCTGAAGACCTCCGGCAGATTGATGAGGTTGTTGGAGACCTCATCACCTTTTACGAGAAGCGTCACATCCAGGTCATCCTGCTTTCTGAATACGGCATCACCGATGTGGATCGTCCGGTGCACCTCAACCGTGTCTTCCGCGAGCAGGGATGGCTTTCCATCAAGGATGAACTCGGCCTGGAAACCCTGGACCTCGGAGGTTCGCGGGCTTTTGCCATTGCCGATCACCAGCTGGCGCATGTGTATGTGAATGATTCCTCCCTGCTGGACCAGGTGCGCCAAGTGCTGGAGCAGACGCCCGGTGTCGGGCAGGTGCTGGGCAAGGTGGAGAAGAGCCATGCGCGCCTGGATCATGCCCGCAGCGGCGACCTCATCGCCATCGCCGATGCCCGGAGCTGGTTCACCTACTATTACTGGCAGGATGATGCCAAGGCGCCGGACTTTGCCCGCTGCGTGGACATCCATCGCAAGTGCGGCTATGACCCCGCCGAGCTTTTTGTCGATCCGAAGATCCGCTTTCCGAAGCTCACCCTGGCGCTGAAGCTGGCGCGCAAGAAGCTGGGCTTCCGCTACCTGATGGATGTGATCCCGCTGGATGCCTCGCTCGTCCGGGGCAGTCATGGAAGGGTGCCGGAGGATCATCAG
>CALDGV010000553.1 GCA_937941745.1 uncultured Prosthecobacter sp.
CAGGCATAACGAAGCCGGGGAACTTTCGCCCGCCCGGCCACGCGTGTAGTGATACGGTAGAGTAGGCGATTCAGTCCTCGGTGCAACCAAACCTTGCACCCATGAACGTCCCTCCATCAAGGCGGGAAGGCTACCTGCGGACCCTGCCGCAGAGGCCCTACTGCACGAATCGTCTCGGCGGCAGGCTGCTGATTCGAAATCGGTGCCAGGCAGTAGACTATGCCATGATCCAGCACAACTCGCCGATGGTCTGGCATTGGCTGGTTTTCGATGTAGATGCTGTAGATGCTTGCTCACGTGCCGAGGATCGTGACTGCCCACCCCCGACCTTCATTTCTTTGAATCGAGAGAACGGCCACGGGCATCTCGCCTACCGACTCGAAGCTCCAATTTCGGACTTCTCCTCCTCCAGTCGGAGAGCCATTAAGTTCTACGAGGATGTCGAAAGGGGCATGTCACGCCGACTTGGAGCAGATCCAGCATATTCAGGTTTTCTGTCCAAGAACCCACTTTCCAATAGGTGGGAAACACTTTGGCTCGCCACACGACCCTACCAGCTTGCAACGCTCAACGACTACCTAGAGCCTGCCGACAAACGCAACCTGCCACGCCAGCAACTGTCTGGCATTGGCCGCAATGTCGCCATCTTTGACACTTTGCGTGCTTTTGCTTATAAGCAGTGGCGGCGGTTCAGAATAAAAAGAAAATCTATCGAGCATTTTGAGGCGTGCTTACTGGATCACGCGAAAGGGATAAACTGCGCCTTTCCGGTGCCGCTATCACACCCCGAAATTAAGGCAATAGCGCGCTCAATTGCTCGCTGGGTATGGGATGAGTTTTCAATGACGCGCTTCTCAGCTATCCAGGAAGCAAGAGCCTTGAAGCGATGGCAATCCGTCCCAACTCTCGCAAAATCAAAGCCTTGGGAGGCAACGGGGGTTAGCCGGGCCACTTGGTATCGTCGGCAGGCGAGACATACTACTAAAACGCTATTATCCTGATATGGCATCGTCTCACACCTTCACAACCTACCTCAGGAATATAAAGTGGCTCGCCTTGATTTGTCCTCAAGCAGTGGTTGCCCTTCAGGAATGAGGCCTGCAAATGTAACATCACGGACCGTCAGATCAGGTGTTAAAAAGGTCCTATTCATCGTATAAATTCTAGCTTTTCAATGGTTTCACCCTTTCAGGCCTGTCCCAGATGGCCTTTTCCCTCGGTTGACGCATGCTTTGAATACGAGGCCAGCCATAGGAATGACCACCTTCGAAAGATGATTAATTCTCTCCGTTTGCCTCATCATTCGCACCCCCTTTAGGCTTACTTGGATCTGCTCGTGGTAGCGCTTCTCATCAGTTCCACCTCCTGGGCTACCCGCTTCACCAGTTCGGGTGGTCCCAGCACCTTGGCCTTGCTCCCCCAGCTAAGTACCCACCGGGTGATCTCCTCCAAGCCGGACAGATCCGCCTGAAACTCGATCACGCTGCCGTCGGGCTTCAGTTTCCGCACTGCCTGTGTCGGGTGCCATTGCCGCTCAGCAACCACGCGGGCGGCATAGCCTTCGAAGCGAATCTGCACCTCATGGTGGCGACGTTGCTCCCCCGCGTAGCTCCAGACACCGAAGCCACCACCTAGATGCTCACGCGCATCAAAACCTGGCTCCCGTGTAAACGCCGTTTGAAGCATCGTGAGGTTGCTGATGCGCTGCAAGGCGAAGGTCCGCATGGCCCCACGGGCAGGATCAAAGGCGATCAGATACCATCCGTGCTCAATCTGCCCCACATGGTGCGGCCTCACCGTCCGCCGCTCTGCTCGGTCGGACGTCAGCTTCAGGTAATCAAAACTGACCTCCCGGCAGGCGCGCACCGCATCCAGCAGGTCACCGAACAACGTCACGTCCGCCGCCAATACGCCGGCCGCTTTGACGGAAAAGGCTGCATCCAACTCCTGCCACTCGATGGAGATTTCGCCGGGACAGGCCTCGGCGATCTTGCTGAAGCTTTCCCTTAGCATGCCTTCGAGTCGGGTGCCGCGCAGGGGCTCCAATGCATGTCGGGCCAGGAACAGCGCCACGAGATCGTTGCGGGACAACTGCAGCATCGGGAACTCATGCACCTCCTGGGTGTAATGGTAGCCGTGCTTGATGGAGTGGTATTCCAACGGCAGGCCGAGCTGGTCGCGCATGAAGCTGATGTCCCGCTGGATCGTCTTGGGAGTCACCTCGATCTCCGCTGCCAGGGTGGTGCAGTTTGGGAAACGCCCCGCCCGGATGATCTTGTGAATCTCCATCACTCGCCACATGGCCGGACGGCTCACCCCTGAGCGGAAGGCGGAAGCGGGAGCATCGTGGCGGAGACGTCGGGTGGGGGCAGGCTTCGGCATGAGGGAGAAAATGATGCGAATGTTTCACCCTGTCACCCAGTGATTGTCCGGCCCCAGCTGGTAGAAGTGAACGCGTTCAACCGTGTGTGCCCACCAGCCTGGCGTGGCTCCACCGTCGTCGCAGCAGACCCTCTTCCTAACACAACCATGGCCCTTCTCCCCTCAGGTCGCCGCTTTTGCGTGACTTCCGATCCGCTAAGAGAGCTTTTGCGTTCCTTTAAGCAAAATGGTCTTCGCATTCCTGAACTGCTGTCTATCAGCCAGGTATCTGACCTGAAAGGCTACCTGCGCTTTATGTGGTTGCTTCCCATCGGCGCGGACACTCGTCCGGAGACCTATTTCCATCGCCTTGCCCAACCGAGTCCAGAGGGGCTGACCATGGTCCACAGTGGCGGAACCCTTGCATCGCCGCCGGACGAGCTGGATGCGGAAGATGTCATCGCTGTGGAGGAGTTTTGGCTCAGTGATCGATGCCAGGCGTTTGCCCACGAGTGCATGCAGGACGTCCGCATGTTTCTCCACCTCCAAAGCCCCCGAGGACCATCTTCTCGTGCAGTGGTTCCAAGGCCATCTGCCGCAGCCTCAACTCAGGGCAGCGTAAAGCGGCGGGCAGCGCCGTTCGGCAGGCGACTGGCAGCGGTCTTGGCAAAAATCTGCAGGACCACCCCCATGAATGTCCGACCCCCTGGGAGAGATTGGTGGCCTCATGAACCCACTTCTCTCCGAAATCGCCTACATCCTCGACCGTTCCGGCTCCATGCAGCCCATGCAGGAAGCTGCTGTTTCAGCCTTCAACGACTTCCTCAAGGTCCAGCTCGAAACGCCAGGCCAGGCCCGCCTCACCCTTGTTCAGTTCGACGACGCTTACGAGGTGCCCATCGCCGCCCGCTTCCTTCCGGACGTGCCCCAGCTCACAGCGGCCACCTACACCCCGCGAGGCAGCACCGCCCTGCTCGACGCCATCGGCCGCACCATCCACGAGACCGACCGACGCCTGGAATCCCTGGCTGATGCCGACAAGCCCGCCAAGGTCATCCTCGCCATCTTCACCGATGGATTCGAGAACGCCTCACGCCAGTTCACCTCGGAGCAAGTCAGCGACCTGATCCGCCGCTACCGCGATGAAAAAGGCTGGGAGTTCCTGTTTCTGGCGGCCAACCAGGATGCGATCGCCACCGCATCCCAAATGAGGGTGGATGTGCAAATGTGCGCGAGTGTGAGCTATTCCGGTCAAGGCATCCGAAGCACAGGAACGGCCATGGCGCGCAAGGTGCGGGCGATGCGGATGCGGAGCAGCGACACCATGGATGCCCAGGCCGAGGCGGACGAGGCGAAGTCCATGGACCAGATTCTGCGAGAAGAGGAGGGCAAGGCTCCATGAGCAACTGCCTACGTCCCTGGCATCAGCGCCTGGTCAGGCGTGGGGCTCGTGGTTCCAAGGCACGCGCTCCGCATCAGCGCCACCCCTTGTGGGCCTGGGGGCATCTGTATCTCTTCGGTGCCGCTGCGACGTTGACCTGCGCGATGTGGGCCTTTGCCCTTGTGCTCAGCATCGCCAGTGCAGGCAGCTTTCTCTGCCTGCATCGGCGTCTTTCCCACTCACACCCATCTGCATGAAACACGAAACCTCCGTCCAGAACCTCCTGTTCGATGTGGGTGAGGTGCCCGTTGAAGCCGTCCTCGGCACGAACGGTCATACTCGGCGCATTCTTATCCCCAGCAAAAAGGCGCTGATCCATCAAGGCACAGGCCATGTGCTTGGGGTGGTTGGTCGCGATTACCGCGTGGTGACCAATCATGAGGCAGTCAACCTGGCCAAGGAAGTGTGTGAGAAGGCGTTCCCCGACCTCTCTTCTGTGGAATGGGAGGCCAAGCGGGCCTCCGCACCACGCACCCTGAGTTATGCCAACATTGACCTCATGCACCGCACGCATGTGCTGAACTATCTCGGAAGCGAGATCGGGCAGTCTGATCCTTACACCCCGTTCCTCCGAGTGACGAACAGCTTCAACGGGGCTCGTGCCCTTCGGTTCGACATCGGGTTCATGCGCAAGCACTGCTCCAACGGGGTCATCTTTGAGAAGGAAGTTGCCACGATCAGAGCCTCACACAGCAAGGAGGCGCTGGCTCAGTTGCAGGTCGAGATCACCGGCCGCAGCCTGTCGCAGATGTGGGAGGAGTTCTCCAGCTTCCTCACGAGGATTCGGAGCGTTGCCATGAGCGCTGAGCAGTCTGCGCTGGCCTTGAAGGAGGTTCTGCGCCTGCCTGATGCCAAGCCAGAAGACAAACCCGCCCGAAGAGAAGCCCTCAACGCCCTGGATGCTGACGTTTCTGCCCGGCTCACCGGCTATCGTCAGGAACTGGGTGGGAACGCCTATGCCGTTTTCAACACCCTCACCGAC
>CALDGV010000554.1 GCA_937941745.1 uncultured Prosthecobacter sp.
ATGTGGGTGACTCCGGCATACTTCCGCTCCGCCTTGCCCTGCGGCCAGCACATGACCTCAATGGTGGCAAAACCCTCATGCCGGGCAAAGGCGAGCAGGTTCTCAAAGGGCAGTTCAGGGAGGATGGCAGAGACGAAGCCGAGTTTCATGAGGAGAGTTCAAACGGCCTCCGGGCCGGGGCCTTCTCAGGGGATTCGGTGGCGGTCCGGCCTTTCTCTTGAATGTTGCCGTGCCTGCCTTCAGCATGGGTTCTGATGTTCTGCGTTCGCCTGCACCTTCTCCTGCTGTCCGGCCTTCTGGCTGCCGTGGCGCAGGGGCAGTCCTTTGAGGAGACGCTCGGGCTTCAACCGGTGCGCATCACGCTGGACGAAGCCGTGCGCGGCGTGATGGAAAAAAGCCTCGACGTGCGCATCGAGTGGCTGAACTGGGCCGTGGCCGATGAGCAGACGGACGCCGCGCTGGGAAAGTTCGAGCCCTCCTTTTTCATCACCTCCAACGGCAGGGATTCCGACCTTCCGCAGAACGCGCTCGATTACGTCCAGACAGGCGGAATCATCATGCCGCTGAATGAGCCCCGTCTTTTCCATCAGCAGAGCCTGCTCACGCAGACCGGCATCCAGGGCAGGCTGCCCACAGGCACGGAATACCAGCTCTTTGTGAGCTCCGGCATCTTCCGCAATGATCTGAACCGCCAGCGTCCGCCGGCGATCTTTTACCCGGAGTATGCCGCAGCGGTCGGAGTGGGCTTGAAGCAGCCTTTGCTGAGGGATTTCGGGCCTTCGGTGAACCTGGCGGAACTGCATGTGAGCCGGAAGAGCGCCGCCATCGCCGATGCCAGGTGGGAGCTGCAGTTCCAGCGCTCCCTGGCGCAGGTGGTGATGCAGTATTTCGACCTCATCTTTGCGATCGAGAACGTGGAGGTGAAGCGCGAGGTGGCTGCGTTTGCGCGAACCCTCGTGCTGGAAAATCAGAAGCGTCTCGAACTGGGTCTGATGTCGCCTGCTGAAGTCCAGGAGGCGGAGGTGGCTGTGGCCGTGGCCAGGGAGGAAGTGATCGCAGCTCTGAGCGCGGTCGTGGAAAAGCAGATGGTGCTGAAAACTCAGATGCTGGGTTCGGTGGAGGAGGGGGCTGGCATGGTCTTTCTGCCGCGGGACTCCCTGCCGCACGTGTCTCCGCCGCAGGACCGGACACGGCACCTGCAAAGCGCCCTGCACCGTCGGCCCGATCATCGCAGTGCTCTGGAGGAGGCGGAAAAGCAGGCGATCCTTGTGAAGTACATGCGCAACCAGCTGCTGCCCCGCCTGGATCTTCAGGCCACGCTGACGGCCAACGGCCTGAGCTGGAGCTTTGGCAGCGCCTACGAAAGGGCGTTTGAACGCCAGGGCTACGATGTGCAGGCAGGCATCCAGTTCAGCCTCCCGCTGGGCAACCGCACTGCCCGGGCCAACCGCACTGCGGCGGAACACCGCCAGCAGCAGGCCATCCTGAACATCGCGCGCAGCGAGCTGACGATCGCCGCTGAGCTGGACACGGTGCTGGCCCGGGTGAAGGCGGCCAGGGCCAGGATGGAGTCCACCCGCGAGAGCGAGCGCCTGGCGGAAAAGCTGCTGGAGACGGAGCGCAAGCGCCTGGAGCAGGGTCTGGCGCGCACGTTTGATGTGCTGCGGGCCCGGGCGGCCCTGGCCGAGGCGCGCACAAGGCATCTGGCAGCCCATGCGGAGTGCAATCAGGCGGCCACGCAGCTGCATCTGGCGGCGGGGACCCTGCTGGAGCGCTACGGCATCCGGATCGACCGCGGCGGCCCTGCGCCAAAGGCGGTCCAATCATCCGCCAAATGAGCCTCTGAACCGCGATGGACAGCGGGCGATTCCTCCCCACCATGCGCGCCCTTTTCCAGACTGCGATTTGAAAGCCCTCGTCCTCATTCCCAGCTACAACACCGGCCGGATCCTGCCGCTTACCGTGGCGGATGCGCTTGCCCGCTGGCCGGATGTCTGGGTGGTGATCGATGGCAGCACGGATGGCAGCCCGGAACTGCTGCTGCCGCTGCAGCAGTCCCATCCTGGACTCAAGGTGATCCAGATCGCGAAAAATGGCGGCAAGGGCGCGGCGGTGCTGCACGGCGTGCGCCAGGCCCAGGAAGCTGGGTTCACCCATGTGCTGACCCTGGATGCCGACGGCCAGCATCCCACGGAGGACATTCCGCGCTTTCTGGAGCTGGCCCAGAAGCATCCTGAAGCGGCGCTCATGGGCTGCCCTGTGTTTGGTCCGGAGGCGCCCCAGCTGCGTGTGCAGGGCCGGAAGATCTCCAATGGCTGGGCCAACCTCGAAACCCTCGGCTGGGGCATCCCCGATTCGCTCTTCGGCATGAGGTTGTACCCCATCCCGGCGCTGCTGCGTGCCTTTCGCGGCACGCTCTGGGCCCGGCGTTTCGACTACGACACCGAGATCGCCGTGCGGCTGGCCTGGCAGGGCGTGCCGATGCAGGCGGTGCCTACCAAAGTACGCTATCTCAGCGCCGAAGAAGGCGGCGTTTCCCAGTTCCGTTATTTCCGGGACAACTCGCTGCTCACCTGGATGCATCTGCGCCTGCTGTTCGGCTTTGTCTGGCGCCTGCCTTTCCTGCTTTTCCGCCGGGGCAATCCGCTGAAGCCCTCATGAAGCCGCGCCCGCCCAGTCCAGATGCCCTGGAGGCCATCGCTGCGCTGTGTGATCAGCGCTGGGACCACTACTACACGCGTGCCAAGCTGCAGAGCGACCCGGTTTACTCCGCCGTGGCCCGCGAGATCGCCGGAAGCCCGCTGCCCTTGCTGGACATCGGCTGCGGCATCGGCCTGCTGGCGCACTACCTTCGTGCCTGCGGTCATGGCGCGGAGGTCACCGGCTTTGACTATGACACGCGGAAGATCGCTTCCGCCCGCCAGATGGCGGCCAGGGCAGGTCATCAGGGCCTGCACTTTGAATCTGGCGATGCCCGCACGGGCCTGCCCGACTTCTGCGGTCATGTGGTGATTCTCGACATCCTGCAGTTTTTCACCGAGCCCGAGCAGGATGCCCTGCTCCGTGCCGCGGCGGCCCGGGTCGCCCCGGGGGGGCGGCTGATCATCCGCTCCGGTCTGAAGGATGATTCCTGGCGCTTCCGCATCACCGTGCTCGGCGATTATCTGGCCAAGCTGACGCTGTGGATGAAGGCCGCCCCGACACGTTACCCGGATGCTGAGCAGTTCCGCCGGGTGCTGGGGCATGCCGGGCTCCAGGTGCGCATCGAACCGATGTGGGGCGGCACGCCCTTCAACAATTACCTCATCGTGGGTGAGAAACCCTGAGCGGCTCAGTCCTGATCAGCCTTCCGCCGCCGGGCGGATGCGCTTCAGTGAAGGTACGGCGATCAGCAGCGAGACCACCATGAGCGCGGAGCTCCAGAAAAACGGCGCTCCCGGCACCTGCACGGCTGCCTCCGAGCTGATGAAGTGGCCAAACAGCTGCGTGCAGGCCAGCGGCCCAAGCACCCCCGCCACACTGGAAAGGCTGCTCAACGCCCCCTGAAGTTCGCCTTGCTCATTGGCAGGCACGCTTTGCGTCATCAGCGACTGCACGGAAGGCGTGACCAGCCCCGTGAGGCTGCCGATGACGATGCAGACATAAATCATCCAGGGCTGCGTGGCGAAGCCGTAGGCCGCATACAGGAAAATCGCCAGCGTGAGGCCGAACTGCGCCGTTTTCCGCTCTCCCAAGGCACCGACCACCCGCTTCGTCAGCCCGCCGGAGACCATGCCCGCCATGAAGCCCACAGCCGCGAGCGAGAGGCCCGTCTGCAGCTCCGTCCACTGGTAGCGGTAGGTCGTGTACAGGACCCAGGTGCTCGGATACACCTGGTGCGCCAGCACCGCGATGAAGTAGGTCACCACCAGCCCGAGCAGGGCAGGGAAGCGCCTCAAGGCCAGCAGGGCTCCCACCGGGTTGCTGCGCGCCCAGCTGAAGCCTCGGCGGTTTTCCGGTGCCAGCGATTCCGGCAGCACGAACCATCCGTAGGCCCAGTTCACCAGCGTCAGGCCGCCCGCGATGAAGAAGGGCACTTTCACGCCCCATTTGGCAAACAGCCCGCCCAGCACCGGCCCGATGATGAATCCGATGCCAAACGCCGCTCCGATCAGGCCGAAGTTCGCCGCCCGCTTTTCCGGAGGGCTGATGTCAGCGATGTAGGCGGAGGCGGCCGCATAATTCGCCGCCGTGATCCCGGCCACGATGCGCCCCACGGCAAACCAGGCCAGGCTCGGGGCAAAGGCGATCAGGAAATAATCCATCGCCGATCCGAGCAGCGAAACCAGGATCACGGGGCGGCGCCCAAAGCGGTCAGACAAGCTGCCAATCAGCGGCGCGAACAGAAACTGCATCAGCGCATAGAGAGCCGCCAGCATTCCGTAGCTGAGCGAGCCCTCTGCCACGCTGCCACCCTGGTATTCCTGCACCAGCTTGGGCAGCACGGGCACCACCAGGCCGATGCCCAGGATGTCGAGCACGAGAGTGATGAAGATGAAGAGAACAGCGGGACGGCGGGCGGACATGGCGGGCGGGCTTTTAGAGGCGAACACCGCCAGGCGCAAACGCCGCCTTTCAGGGGGTCGCAGTCTCCTTCAGCGTCCTTGGCAGGGCCAGCGCCTGCACCGGCACCTTGGCCAGGATCGCCCTCACCACGCTGGCGCTCGTCCGGCCATCCATCCTCGCCGTGTAATCCAGCAGGATGCGGTGGTTCAGCACCGGCAGGGCCAGCGACTGCACATCCTCAAAGCTTGCATTCGGCCTGCCATGCATCAGCGCCCGCGCCTTTGCTGCCGAAGCCAGGCTCAAGGCCGCGCGCGGGCTCGCCCCATAACGCACCCCCTGCGCCGCTTTGGACTGCCCGGGATGCGTGGCATCCACCAGCCGGGCGATGTAGTCCGCCACCACCTCCGGCAGATACACCCGCCGCGCTACCAACTGAATGTGGGCGAACTCCTCGCGTGTGGTCACAGGCTGCACCTCCGGCTCCACGCCCAATTCACGATGGGTGACGATCCTCGCCAGCGTCTCCGCACTGCTGCGCAGCACCTCCAGCTTGAACAAAAAGCGGTCCACCTGCGCCTCCGGCAGCGG
>CALDGV010000555.1 GCA_937941745.1 uncultured Prosthecobacter sp.
TGCGCCTGGGTTCCTCTGAAGTGACCTCTACAGGAGGCGTGCTAATGACCTCGAACAGCCGGAACGTCACCCTGGGCGTGGCTGGAAGTGCCGGGATCCTGACCGCAGGCAGCACCACGGCAGGCAGTGCAGGGCAGCTCTTCCTCACCAATGCCTCCAGTGGCATCCTGACGGTGAACTCAGCCATCGCGAACAATGGTTCAGGGGTGGTTTCACTCTTCATCAATGGTGCGTCCGGCTCCAAAGTGATCCTGGCAGGGAGCAACAGCTACACGGGCGGCACGCAGGTGCTCTCCGGCGTGGTCGAACTCAAAACTGCCTCTGCCCTGGGCACCACCGGCACGATCACCGTGATGGAAGGAGCTGCGATCCAGCTTGGCGGTGGAATCACGCTCAATCGTGCGCTGACCGCCGGGGGGAATGGGGAAGGCAACACGGGTGTCATTCGCAACGTGGCGGGTGACAACAGCTGGACGGCGGCCATCACCGCGGTGGCCCCCGTGCGCTTTCATTCCGACGCAGGCACCCTCACGCTGACACATGCCAGCGGCTCGGCGAGCAACATCATCAGCGGCACTCATGCCGTGACCTTCAGCGGCAATGGAAACATCGCTATCGGCAGCCGGCTGAACACGAGCAGTGGAACCGTCACCAAGGAAGGAAACGGAACCCTGGTGATGAGCGGCAATGGCGGCACCTCACTGACCGGTGCCACCACGATCAACGGCGGCGTGCTGCGCATGACGAGCGGCAATGCCCTGGGCAGCAGTTCGCTGATCACGGTGAATGATGTCGCCACAGGAGCGGCACTGGAATTGAGCGGCGGCATCAGCGTGGCGAACGCCATCACTTTCAACGGCAGCGGCATCAATGGTGGCACCAATCTCAATGGCACAGGAGCCATCCGAAACCTGAGCGGCAGCAACACGCTCAGCGGCACGCTGGGCATCGGGCTGGATGCCGCCGGGCCCCGCATTTCAGCCGATGCCGGCACCACCCTGACACTGAGCGGCACGCTGCGAAGCGCCGCCACGCTGGCTGGAACCCGCATTGGTCTCCTGGGAGGTGGAGGCACCATCCACATCACCGGCGTGATCACGAACGGCACGACAGCAGCCACCTACATCACGGGCATCGCCAAGGTGGAGAGCGGCACGGTCAATCTGAGGACGGCGGCCACCTTCACGCCGAACACCACGACTCCCACCACCAGCCTGCTGCATGTGCGCGGAGGAACCTTGAACCTCGACTTTGCCAATGCCAGCGCCACCAGCCAACTCATTCCCGGCACCAACATCCTGACGGTGGGAGGAGGCACCCTGACGCAGGGTGGAAACACCCTCGGCGGTGGCACGCTGCTGCTCTCTGGCAAGGCAGGAACTGCCCATTCACAAAGCCTGGCAGGAATGGTGATGGCGGGCGGGCGCAGTGCCATCACAGCGGTCTCTGAAGCCGGCGGATCCATGAAACTGGCACTCGGCCCCATCTCCCGAGGAACAGGCTCCGGCAGTTCGCTGAACCTGACCCTGCCAGCAAACGGCTCCATCACCACCACGACCCTGAACACGAACGGGATCCTGAATGGCGGACTGACCGTGGGCAACACCACCTGGGCCACCTCGGCAGCCACAACTCAGACCGGTGTCAGCTGGGCAAACACCGGGGATGTCATCCAGCTTGGCGGATTCAGCAACGGCCAGCAGGTGAGCTTCACCGGCACGGCACCCGCAGGACTGACTGCCGGCATTGGCTACTATGTCGTGAATGCCGGCGTTTCGAGCTTTCAGGTCGCAGCAACGCCAGGCGGCACGCCGATGGCACTGACCAATGACGGCAGCACCGCCACGTTCAATCTCGAAGGCGCCATCACCGGCCTGCCCGCAGGCAGCTACAGCAGCAGCTTTGCCGCAGATGCCAACGTGGACGTGCCCGGCGGCAGCAACAGCACCCCGGGAGCGATCAGCGTCCATTCGCTGCGCTTCAATGCGCCGGAAGACACGACCCTGAACCTGAGCGGCACGCTCACCAACACCAGCGGAGGCCTGCTGATCACGCCGAACGTGACAGGCAATGTCACGATTCAAAGCAACACGAGCACGGCACGCACCTGGTCCAGCTCCACCGGCGCGGACTTCACCATCCACCATCATGGCAGCGGCACCTTGACGCTGGCCTCCACGCTGACACTGACCAACGCAACCGCCTTCACCAAGGCCGGGCCGGGAACCCTGACCTTCGCCGGAAGCACGGCTTCTTCAGGCGTGCAGGTGCGGGTGACGGAAGGGCTGATGAACATCAGCGGCAGCAACCGCTTCACCTCCACCACCGACCCGACGCTCTTCCTCGGCTCTGCCACAAGCAGCGCCAAGGTCTCGTTTGGCAACGGCGCCAGCACAGGCGCGGAAACTTGGGCGGCAATCTACGTCCTCGGTGCTGGCAGCTCACTGGTCGGCTCTGGCAGCGCGCTCTACACGCTGGGCCTGCAGAATTCCGGCACCCTGGACTTCCGCAGCCTGACCCTCGGCGGCGCAGGCCTGAATGAGGACAACCTGAGCCTCGAAGCCTACTCCGGCGGCACGCTGCTGATGGGAGCAGCAAACACGTATGTCGGACGCACCAACATCGGACGGGCCACGCTCGTGGCCAGCGTCATCGCAGATTCAGGCGTGGCCAGCTCCCTGGGAACTGGCAGCAGCGCGCCGGACATCGTGATGAACGACACGAACTCAACCTCCGCCACCGTATCAACACTGCGCTACATCGGCAGTGCAGACACGAGCACCAACCGGGCGGTGCGCCTGTTCACCGATGGCCAGAGCATGCCGAGCCTGACTGCCGTCATCGAAAACAACGGCACAGGATCGCTCAAATTCACGACGCCCTTCAGCGTGGAAGGCAACACCACGCTGGCACGCACTTTCCGGCTGGCAGGTACGCATCAGGGCGCCAACGAGATGGTCAGCATCGGCCAGACTGCCACCAGCACGGTCTCGCTCGACAAGTCGGGAACGGGCACCTGGACTCTCACCGGCAACAGCACCTACACCGGCGGCACCACGGTCAGCAATGGAACGCTGCAGCTGGGCAATGGCGGCAGTGCGGGCATGGTCGGCGGTGGTGACATTGCCCTGCAGTCAGGTGCTGTGCTGGTGGTGAAGCGCCAGGATGCGCACACCCTGGCGAACACGATCACCGGCAGTGGTTCGCTGCGGATCCTAAATCCGGTGGGCGGTGTGACGACCCTCAGCTCCTCAGGCAACAGTTTTTTCGGAGGCACGGCGGTGGCGAGCGGCACCCTGCTGGTTTCCAACCCTCTGGGTTCCGCCACAGGTTCTGGGAATGTGGCCGTGGCCGCTGGAGCCACCCTGGGTGGGGATGGGCGCATCGCACCGGCTGCTGGAGCCGGACTGGACATCTGCGGCACGCTGAGCGTGGGCATGGAAGCCGCCACGGCAGCGGATTTGGAGATCGTGATCTCCGGCTCTGGCTCGCTCATCCTGAATCACACCAGCACTCTCAGCTTCGACCTTCTGAGCGGGGCCGGGCTGGGCAATAACACCACCCAAGCTGCCAGCTCGGACCTGCTAAGGATCGGCGGGACGCTGCAAATCCAGCCGGGCTCGATGCTGAAGGTGAGTGGCAACGGCCTCACGGGCTACGCTGCCGGTGATGAATGGCGGCTGATCGACTGGTCCACGCTGAGCGGCTCCACGAGCGACACTTTCACCACCATGGATCTGCCAGAACTCACGCCTGGGCTGGTCTGGAACACCAGCCAGCTTTATTCCCTGGGAACGATTTCCGTGATTGTGGTGCCAGAGCCTGGACGGTTTCTGCTGGGTCTCGCAGGCCTGACCCTGATCCTGATGCGCCGGCGGCGCATCAAACCACCACAAGGATGATCGCACTGAGCATCATGGCGGCGCCAAACATCCGCCAGCGCAGCACTTTGGCCCCCAGGTGCTGCTCCTGGTTGGCGAACCAGTGGCCGATGACCCAGACCAGCACCACGCTCAAAAGGCCGCGGGAGGCATAGACGATGTTGGCTGAAGTGGCCTTGCCATAGACGGCCAGAGTGCTCACGAAAATGATGCTCTGCGTGCCCAGCAGTACGGAACCTCCCGTCAGCCATTTCCAGGCCTGACGAGGCACCTGGCTGAGCGGTGCCGAAAAACGGAAGATCAGCCCGAAGGAAAGGATGGCATTGATCCAGAAGACACAGGGCAGGAGGCGGCCTGCCCCCCAGGAAGGACCCCACATCTGAACAAGCACATCGAAGGCCGCGAAGCACACGGCTCCGACTCCGCCTGCGATGAAGGTGACCATCAATCCACGATGCTTTTGGCCAGCCTCCGTGCGGTTCAGAAAGGTGATGCCGGTCACGCTGAGCAGGGCTGCGGCCCAGAGCTTGGCACTCACGGCCTCCTTGGCCAGGATGGGCGTCAGGAAGGCCACGATGACCACCTTCAGTCCGAAAACCGGCACAGCCACGGACACATCTCCCTTCTCCAGGGCCAGGAACTGGGAAAGCTGACCGACGAACAGACAGAGGGCGATCACGCCGGGCTGCCAGAGGAGGTCGCGCTCCACCTCCGGACCTCCCAGCAGCCAGAGCAGGGAGAACAGCGCCGCCACAATCAGATTGGCCACGAAGGTCGTGCGCCAGAGGCCGACTCCAAGATCACTCGACCGCTTCAGCACCAGCGCCCCGAAGGCGTAAAAGAAGGCAGCAATGAGCGGATAAACGGCAGTGGCAGTAGAGGGGGGCACATGGCTGCCTAGCACCAGCCCAGCCAGGGCACAAGGAGCGAGGGACTCCGCCTTAAACGGCCGCAGACCTCTCGTCGGCGCCGGACAGCAGCTCGCTCAACCACTGGCGCACGGCTTGGAAGCCACGGGCCAGCGGGCTTTCCAGCACTTCGAGCCCTCCCCAATGCGCAGCCAGGCAGGGCTCCAGGCCTCGATACCTCGGCAGCAGAAAGCAGATGCGGCGGGGCTTGGCTTCGGGTGTGTCGCGTCGGCAAAGCGAGGGGTAAAGCAGCCCTTTCACCAGCACCCAGCCTGCTGCAGGCAGTTCTGTCTTCTGCTCCGGGAGGAACAGCCAGGGACGTCGGGTGAAGAACCAGCGCCCAGCAGCAGCTTCCACAGTCAGTCTGCCACGGCTGCGGGCGCGCAATCCATGGCACGGTCGGGCCAGGAAGGCGCGCACCCCTTCCGAACGCACGTCCTCGGGCTTCAAGCGACGCCTCAAAAGCAGGTCGCCAACCATCACCGCGCCAAAAACCAGCAGCCGGAAGGACCAGCGCGCCACCAGGGCACTGAACAAGGCGATGACAGCACACACGAGCAGGGCGGGAACGGGACTCACCGAATGAATCATGGTGGCGCAGGTGGTCAGCAGCACCAGCACGGCCAGCTTCACCAGTTTCAGCACGGCATCCAAAAGCGCGAACGGTGAGAGCGCGATCAGCACATGCAGCGCATGAGAGGCCAGCCAGATGACCGCGAAAAGGGTCAGCGTGAGCGGCACGGTGACCCAGGGGCTCTGCAGTGCCGCCCCCAGGAGGTCCGCCAACGGCCATGCAGCCAGGCCAGGCCCGCTCGGAAAGGTCATGGCCGTGCTTTCCGGCCCGATCTTCTGATATTCAGCCATGGCCAGGGCGATCAACGGCACAAAGGCCGTGCTTGCCACCAGCGCGCTGGCCTTGTTTTCAAACAGTTCCAGCCAGTCGAGCGGCTTTTTGAGAATGCCCGGCACCAGCGAGCCCAGGACATCCTTGAGGAAACAGAGCGCGATCATCGCGAGGCCTGAACCCCAGGCCCAGGGCTGGCAGAACCAGGGCAGCGACGCCCGGGAAGCCTCCGCCGTCTGCCAGTATTTCCAGGCTCCCACGGCACTGACGCCGAGCAACGGGCTGATGGCCACTCCAGTGACTTCGGAAATCCCCTCCGCCAGACTCACTCCAGGCAGATGCCCGGCACTCCCAGCCAGGCCGGAAACAGCGTGTGAAGCGATGGTGGAAACCTTTTCCTCAAAGCCATCAGCGAGACTGCTGGCCTCCTCATCCTGGGCCCGCAGCAGCGCCGGGGCAGCGAGCAAACCCAGAGCGGTCAGCAGAGGGAGGAAAACGCGCAGGGTGATGACCATGAGAAGCGGGCGGAAAATCAAACGGCCCCGAAGCTGGGCAGGCTTTCCACCCTGCCCCGTGGAATTTCAGGCGCAAAGTGGAGCCGGCTCACTGCTGCCCCGGCCGCTGGATGCGGGCAGGGACGTCATTGACCGAAAAACCAGCCGTGCGCAGGGCATCCCAGATCTGCACCAGCAGGCCGAGCGGCGTTTCAGTGTCCGCCTGCAGTTCCAGCTTGGCGGCAGGATTGCCCGCCTTGAGCTGGGTCAGGGCCGCTGCCAGCTTGCTGACCTCCACCGGATTGCCATCGAGGAAGAGCTCCTTTGTCGGCGTGACGAGGATGGACTTGCGCACCTCTTCCGAAGGAGCTGCCGCCCCCATCGTCTTGGACTGCGGCAGGTTGATCTTCACCTGCATCTTCTTTTCACGAAAAGTCGTCGTGGCGATGAAGAAGATCAGCAGGATCACCATGATGTCGATCAGCGACACGATGGGGATCGCAGGCACCGGGCGGCGGCGGGGGCGCAGGTTCAGTTGCATGGCAAGGCAGATGCAGAAAATCAGCGGCGCTCGGTCGGGCTGCCGCCATGACGCTGAACCTCAAAGTGGGCAAAGAAGGTCTGGATTGTCTCATGCATGATGGACTCCAGGCGCACGCCGATCGCATCCAGCCGGCGGACGAAGTAGGTGTGAGCCACGACCGAAGGCACCGCGACAAACAGACCGGCGATCGTGCAGCGCAGCGCCACGCCGATCTCCTTGGCGACCTCCGTGGTGTCCGGGCCGGCCTCGCTGCCGAAGGCGGAAAACATGCCCACCAGACCTGCCGTGGTGCCCAGCAGGCCTAACAAAGGAGCCACGGTGACCATGACCTCCAGCATCGGGATGCCGCGCTCCAGGTGATGAAGCTCTTCCTTGGCCCGCGCCGTCAGTGTGTCCACGCACTCCTGGCGGGAGGAAAAGGTGCCGCTGATGGCCAAGGCACCGAGCTTGGCCAGCAGGGAGTCATCCTTGGCGAGAAACTCCTGCAGCGGCTTGATGTCACCCTTGGCGGCATAGCTGGGCAGGGAGCGGAGCTGGCTCATCACACCCTCCGGCAGCACCAGATGATCCCGCAGGCGCAGCCAGGCGGAGATCATCACCGTCACCGCCAGAAAGGAGCACAGCACGATGAAGAGCATCACGTAGCCACCCGTGGCCAGGAACTCACCCAAGCTGCCAAAACCCGAGGCTGCGGGCTCTGCCGCGGCGGCAATGAAGGGAACGTCGTCGAAAGTCATGGGCGCGCAGAGTGTCGTTTCAGATCGCAAGCGCAAGCAGGGAACTCAGGCGGCCGGTCAAAGCCTGCGGAGGCCGTCTTCCGTCATCGGATTCGGAATGGCCGTGTCGATTTCGTCGATGCGTGCCAGGGTTTCCGGGCTCAGGACGAGGTCGGCAGCCTTCAGGCTTTCCTCCAGCTGGGCCAGGCTTGTGGCACCGACGATGGTGGAGGCGACGAAATCATGCTGCTTGCTCCAGGCCAGTGCCAGGGCGGTGACACTGACACCGAGGTCGTCGGCAATGACCTGCAGCCGAGCCACCGTCTCCAGACTGCGCTCGTTCACAAAGCGGGCCGCCATGCGCTTCTGCCTTGGGCCGCCATTCTG
>CALDGV010000556.1 GCA_937941745.1 uncultured Prosthecobacter sp.
CACCACGTGCGCGCATGCCCGAGAAAGCAGCATGGCCAGGGGTGTCGATGAACGTGATGGGCTTGCCATCATGAAAAACGGAGTAGGCACCAATGTGCTGGGTGATACCACCAGCCTCGGCCGAAGTGACCTGGGTCTTGCGAATGGCATCCAGAAGCGATGTCTTGCCGTGGTCCACGTGGCCCATGAAAGTGATGATTGGCGCACGGAGTTCGAGCTTCTCCTCGGCAACTTCCTCCACCACCTGCGGCGGAGGCTCGACGATGACTTCCTCTACCTTGTGAACACCTGCTCCCTTCTCGCGCTTCTCACGCTCCAGGCGGAACCCGTGCTTTTCGCAGACTTTCTCGGCCACATCGAGCTCGATAGCCTTGTCTGCATTCGCTACAAAGACCTTCAAGTTGATCAGGTCGGCAATGACCTTGAAGGGACGCAGCCCCATTTTCTCAGCCAGATCCTTGACGATCACCGGCGGCTTCAGGTGAATGATCTTTTCACCAGATTCATTGACCTCAAACTCCGGCGCTGCGGGCTCGACGGCAGCAGGCTTGGGCGGCGGCGCGATGACAGGGGCAGCCACGGGGCCGGCGACAGGGCCAGCATCTTTCAGCCGTGAAATCGGGGGCAGGGCCGTGGTGGTGGCAGCTTCGGCAGTCCTAGTGCGCTTAACTTTGGGCTTTTCGTCCTCCTCGAAAAGATTGAGTGCCGCTTTCTTCTGGTCATCGACCGTCATTTTACCCGAGTCAGCCGTATCGGCCGTGGCCTCTGGAACCTCAATTTTTGCTGCAGCTTCCGGTGCGGGTTTCGCACCAATGGCCGGCAGGGCGGTTCCCTCTTTGCGCGTTCCCCTGGTTTTAGCAGGCTTTTCCTCGTCAATCAGCGAAAGCACCTCCTTCTTCTTGGCCGTCTTCTTGGCGGCAGGGGCACTTTCCAGCTCCTCCACTTCAGCGACTTCGCTGACCGGGGTGTCTTTGCTGGTTTTCGATGAGGAGGAACGAGGGGGCATGAGGGAGGATGAGCGTCTTGCGATCGGCTGAGGGAGCTGTCGGTGAGTCTGAGAGGAAAATGGAGGCGGAGAGGCTCATGGCTACTCTCCCTGGATCGGGTTGTATGATTGGATTCGCTCGAAGACTTGGCGTCCAAGCAACTCGTCGCCAGCAAGAGCGTCTGTGACGTCCTCAACTTCGACTTGGCGGAGGACCTGGAGGTCTCCCATGCCGCCCATGACAAGCTTGCGAGCAGTCTCGAGATTGATGCCAAGAGCCTTCACAAGATCCTGGGCAGCGTGGTCCATCTGGCCTTCAAAGACCTCTTCGGCATGTTCATCACGCTCAATCTGAAGCTCCATGCCGACAAGGCGTGAAGTCAGACGCGCGTTCTGGCCGCGGCGTCCGATGGCTTTGGAAAGTTCATCCTCACGCACGGTGAGACGTGCCGTCTTCTTGTCCGGAGAAACCTGGATGCTGAGCACTTTGACGGGCTTCAGAGCCTCCTTCACAAACTCTACCGGATCGGCATACCAGCGGATGATGTCCACCTTCTCGTTATTGAGCTCACGGACGATGTTTTTCACACGGTTGCCCTTCAGGCCGACACAGGCCCCCACCGGATCAACCTTGGGATCGGCGCTGTGGACAGCCACCTTGGTGCGGTAGCCGGGTTCACGTGCAATGCTCGCGATCTCCACAGTGCGGTCACCGATCTCAGCCACTTCAAATTCAAACAGCCTACGCACGAAGTTCACATGAGCACGACTGAGGATGATCTCGGGTCCCCTGGCACCCTCTTTCTCGACCGCCTTCACATAGAACCGCATGCGGTCACCGATGGTGTACTCCTCGGTAGAAACTCGCTCCTTGTTGGGCATGACCCCCTCAAATTTGCCAAGATCCACAACCACATCGCTCTTATCGAAACGGCGGATGGTTCCATTCACCACATCTCCTGTGCGATCCTTAAACTCGTCATAAAGATTTTCCTTCTCCGCCATGCGCACCCTCTGCATCATGGTCTGCTTGGCGGTCTGGGCGGCGATACGTCCCATGTTCTGAGGCGTCACTTCCAGCTCGATTTCGTCACCCAGCTGGGCGTCTTTTTTGCGCTTGCGAGCCTTCTCCAGGGAAATTTCCTCGAAGGGATTCTTCACCTCCTCGACGGCGATGAGCTTCGCAAAAGCTTTGATGGTTCCCTTGTCGGGATCCATGTCGATCCGCAGCTCGCGCGCAGGTCCGATGCTCTTCTTCGAAGCTGCAAGCAGCGCTTGAGAGAGCACTTCGACCATGCGTTCACGGTCGATGCCCTTTTCGCGCTCGTAGTAGTCGAATAGTGCTTTGAGTTCTGAGGTCATAAAAATCGCTCCATCCCCAGACAAAAAGAGAGCGGGGCGCACCCCACTCTCACCAATAACTGACCTTGTCCGGCTAAGGAAGTGATGAAATTAATGCCACAAGGCAATTCAGCAAGCTGAAATTAGGAAGTTCTCCAAGGGGAGTTTAAGACGCGGACCCCATGCGCTCGCGAACATCAGGCAGGTCAGGCACCGCCAGATGCCTTTTTCTTCTTTCCCTTGCCCTTCTTGCGCGAGACCTCCGCCGGCGTGTTGGGAGTTGGCATCCTGGCTCCCACCTTATCCCGCCAGGAACTCATCTTTGCCTGCAGTTCCTGAACCTTTTCAGGCATGGCGGAAGCAAGGTTGCGGCTTTCGCCGATGTCCTCGGCAAGGTTGTAGAGTTCAAAACGGGGCCCCTCAAAGAACTCCATCAGCTTCCATGATCCAGAAATCACTGTGCCCACCGGCGTGGTCCGCCAAGTATTGTTTCCTGAGCCCAAATAGCCGGGAAAGTGCTGGAAAATGGCATCGCGCTTCAGTTGAGCGTCGGGATCCCGGAAAAGAGGAACCAGACTTTCACCATCCAGCGACTGCCCCTCAGGAGCCAAGCCGGAGGCGATCTCCAGGAAAGTCGGGAAGATATCCACGTGCGTGGTCGGTGTATCATTATTAGCTCCGGCGGAAGTTACGCCAGGCCAGCGAACGATGAATGGGACACGGGTTCCACCTTCATACAGGCTGCCTTTACCACTGCGGAGCGGCGCATTGTCCGTAACATCCCCACCCTGGATGCCTTCGCGGCTGTAGCCGCCCAAACCACCATTGTCGGATGAAAAAATGAGCACCGTGTTGTTGGCGATTCCATGCTCCTCCAAGGCTGCCATCACCCGCCCCACGCTCTCGTCCACGCTGGCGATCATGGCCGCATAAACGGGATTATTGTGACCCCCCACCCCAGGCTTGCCTTTAAACCGGCTGATCAACTCAGGTTTGGCCTGAAAGGGCGAATGCACGCCAAAGTGCGGCAGATAGAGAAAGAACGGGCTCTCCTTGTGGCGGGCGATGAAGGAAACGGCCCTGTCTGTCAGAAAATCAGCGAGATATTGACCTTCAGGATGGTCAACCTGGGGGTCAGTCTTGAATTTGAAATGCACTCCTGAAGATTCAATGGCCTCGTCAAAGCCCCGTCGGGATGGATGATAATCGTCCTTCAATCCCAGGTGCCATTTGCCAAACATGCCCGTGGCGTAACCTGCCTTCTTCAGGGATTGCGCGATCGTCATCTTCTCCAAAGGAAGGCTGGTCACATTATCCACCGGACGCAGAGGCCGGCTGCGCCAGTCAAAGCGGTCGATGTCGCCGACCGTGTAAACCCCTGTCCTTGGTGCATACTGACCAGACATGAGCGCCGCCCTCGTTGGCTGGCAGTTCTGACAATGGTGGTGGCTGGTCAGCTTGAGCCCTTGGGCAGCCAGCTTGTCGATATTCGGTGTTTCATAATATTTGGAGCCGAAAGCAGCGACGTCCGTGTAGCCCAGATCATCCGCCAGGATGAAGACGATGTTGGGTTTCGTGGCCGCCGGAGCCGTGACTGCCAGCATAAGCAGGATCAGTGAACACAAGATTCTCATGGAGTGATGCCGCTCAAACGCAGCACCCATCGACATATTGCGCCCGACTAGGCTGCACATGCAATCCGCGCCTAGTTCTGCCCAGACTTGCACGTTAACTGGCCATCCAGCGTCATGCGTCTCCTCGTTCTCCTCTGCGCCACCCTATCTTCAATCTGCCAGGCGGCTGACTTTGACCTCATCATCCAGAATGCCCTGATCCTCGATGGCACGGGCAGAGAAGCCTTTCAGGGCTCACTCGGCATCAAAGAAGGTCGTTTGGCTGCGGTCGGCGAGGTCGTTGGCACCTCTGAAACCCAGATCGACGCAGGGGGCATGTACGTAGCGCCCGGTTTCATTGACGTGCACACCCACTCCGAAAAGATCAGCGAAATCCCTGCTGCAGAAAACTTCCTGCGCATGGGCGTGACCACCATCATCACCGGCAATTGCGGCATGTCGCGCGTCAATGTCGCCGAGTTTTTCGACGAAATCACCAAGGCACGGATGACGCTCAACGTCGCGACCCTGATCGGCCATGGCTCCGTGCGCGAAGCAGGCATGGGAGGGAGGTTCATCCGTGCTCCGGACGCGAGGCAGCTCAACCAGATGAAGCAGATGGTCGATCAGGCCATGAAGGACGGCGCAGTCGGAATGAGCACAGGATTGATCTATGTGCCGGGCTCTTTTGCCAAAACCGATGAAATCATCGAACTGGCGAAGGTGGTCTCCGCCCATCGGGGGGTCTATGCCAGCCACATCCGCCATGAAACCATGCGCATCTTTGAAGCCCTGGATGAATTCACCCACATCGCTCGTGAAGCCAAAGTGCGAGCCGAACTCAGCCACATCAAGCTTTCCGGACCAACTGCCTGGGGCAAGGCAGCCGAAGTCATTGCCTACCTGGACAAAGCCCGGGCGGAAGGGCTGGAAATCACCCACGACCTCTATGGGTACACCGCCTCCAGCACCGGCTTGCGTCAGACCATCCCAGACAGCGCTCTCGAAGGCACTCGCGAAGACTTTCTGGCACGACTGCAAGATCCGGAACAAAAAAGCAGGATCATGGAGGGCATGCAGCAAATCCTCCGCCGCAGCGGCCGAAAGGACTACGGCTACGCAGTGATTGCACGTTTTGGCGCCGATCCGTCGCTAAACGGCCTCTCAATTCCTGAGGCCGCTCAAAAAGTGCGTGGTGGAGACTCCCTTCAGGATCAGATCGAACTCCTGCTAGACATCGAACGCCGAGGCGGTGGCAGCGGCATTTTCCACGGCATGAATGAAGACGACCTCACCACCTTTCTCAAGCATCCCGTGACCATGTTTGCCAGCGATGGCGGCCCAAGAAAACTCGGCGAAGACGTTCCGCATCCTCGCAGCTATGGAAACAATGCTCGCATTCTGGCCCGGTATGTCCGTGACCAAAAGCATCTCACTCTGGTGGAGGCCGTGCGCCGTATGAGCAACCTGCCAGCCCAGACCTTCCGCTTAAAAGATCGGGGACAGCTCAAACCCGGATTCTGGGCTGATATTGTGGTGTTCGACCCCAAAAAAATCAACGATCCAAGCACCTTTGAGGACCCACACCACTACTCGGAAGGTTTCCGCGACATCCTGGTGAATGGCATTCCGGTGATTCGGGACAACAAGCTCACCGGATCAAGACCCGGGGGGCCACTCAGGAGGAACAAATAGCATCAACGCTTCCGCCTAGGAGACATAGAACATGCTTATTGAAGCCGTTTTCTGTGCCTCCTCTCATGCGCCCGCTCCTTTTCCTCGCCTTCGCCTCATCACTCATCGCCGCCGACTGGCCTGCGTATCGCGCGGATGCCTCGCGCAGCGGCTACACGAGCGAGACTATCCCGAATCAACTGCGCCAGCGCTGGGCCTTTCGGCTGCCGAGCGGACCGCGCATCGCGTGGCCGAATTCGGAGCGCATGGAGTATGACCGCGCCTTCCATCCGATCATCGTGGGCGATCTCGTGCTCTTTGGCAGTTCGGCGGATGACCAGGTGTATGCGCTGGATGCGAAAAGCGGGCGCGTGGCGTGGCGCTTCTTCACGGGCGGCCCGGTTCGCTTTGCGCCGACGGCGTGGAAGGATCGCGTCTTCGTCGCGAGCGATGACGGGCATCTCTACGCGCTCGCTTTGGCCGATGGGAAGGTGCTTTGGAAACATCGCGCCGGTCCGGCGGGTCGTCAGGTGCTCGGCAATGAGCGCATGATCTCGCACTGGCCCGCACGCGGCGGTCCGGTGGTCATGGATGACATCGTTTATTACGCGGGCGGCATCTGGCCGAGCGATGGCGTGTATCTGTATGCGCTGAAAGCGGACACCGGCGCTCCGGTTTGGCAAAATGGCGACACCGGCTCGATCTACATGCCGCAGCCGCACGGTGGCGCAGAGGCGGCGAGCGGTGTCGCGCCGCAGGGCTACCTGCTCGCCAGCGGCGGCTCGCTCATCGTGCCGACGGGTCGTGCGGTGCCTGCGGTGTTTGAGAGGGCGGATGGCAAGCTGCGCTACTACCACCTGCAAAAGAACCAGCAGCGTGGCGGCACGCGCGTGCTCGTCACCGAATCGAATTTCCTCAATGCGGGCACGCTCTTCGACATCGCCACCGGCGAGGTCTCGGGCAACTTCGGCACCGGGCCAAGCGTCGCGATCAACGGCGGCGTCGTGCGTGCCGAGGGCCGCACATTGGCGACGTATCGCTGGAAAGATGTCGAGAAGATCGACCGCAAAGGCCAGAGCTACAAAGCCCGCGTGCTCGAGCAGGACAAGGTCGCGCCCGTCGAGCGCGAGGTGCTCGAATTCATCATCACCGGCCCCGAGGCCGTCGTGGGCGCGGACGGCATGATCAGCGCCATCGACTACACCGGCCAGCGCACCGAATGGTGGAAGCACAAGGTCGAAGGCCGCGTGCTCGGCCTCGCCGCGGGCAATGGCCGCCTCGTCGCCACGACCGATGCGGGCATCGTGTATCTCTTCGATGGCGATCCCTCGCCGCTGCCCGTTGCCGAGGCTCCCGCAGAAGAAAAGCCACTCGATGCCGCCATCGCCGCCGAAGCGAAAGCCATCCTCGATGCGACGAAAGTCACCGAAGGCTACGCCGTCGTGCTCGGAGCCGCGCATGCCGATTTCGCGCTCGCTTTGGCCCGTCAGTCGAATCTTCACATCATCGCGATGGAGGCGGATGAAGCCGCCGCCGATGCCGCGCGGCATCGAATCGCCGCCGCGGGCATTTACGGCACGCGTGTCAGCGTTCACAGCGGCTCGCTGGAGGCCACGACGTATCCGAAGCACTTCGCGAACCTCGTCATCGCGCCGAAAGACATCACGCCCGCGATTCAAAAAGAGCTCGAGCGACTCCGCCGGCCCTACGGCGGCATCATCTGCCATCGCGGCAGTTTGAAACTCGAAAAAGCCGCCACGCTCGCCGGCGCGGGCGATTGGACGCATCAAAACGGCAGCGCCGCGAACACGCTCTGCTCCGACGACGAGGTCGTGAAAGGCAAGCTGTCCATGTTTTGGTTCCGCGATGTCGAGTTCGAGGTCGCGAACCGTCACGGGCAAGGCCCCGCGCCGCTCATCGCGCACGGCTTCATGGTCGTCGGCGGCGTGCACGGCCTCTGCTGCCTCGATGCCTACAACGGACGCAAACTCTGGGAATACAAAATCGAAAATCTGCTCATCGACTACGACGGCATCCATCACGATGTCGGCATCGGCGACACCGGCAGCCCCTTCTGCCTCGGCGGCGACTCCGTCTATGTCAAAAACGGCCCGCGCTGCCTGCGCATCGACCTCGCCACGGGCAAGCTCCTGCGCGAGATC
>CALDGV010000557.1 GCA_937941745.1 uncultured Prosthecobacter sp.
AGGATGAGACGCTGGCCTGCGGCACGGGGATGGTGGCCAGCGCGCTGATCCATCACGAACTGACCGGCGCGAACAGCCCGGTGAGCGTGCTGGTGAAGGGCGGAGACACGCTGCGTGTCGGCTTCACAGAATCCGCGCCGCATGAATACACCGACGTGACGCTGCTCGGCCCGGCGGATGTCGTCTTTACGGGCGTGGTGACGCTTTGATCGCAGCGCCATGAACAGCTGAGTGACGGAACCCCGGCAACCAGCATCAACCAAGCCTTCTGGGAAGCCGCCAAGGCGCAGCGCCCAGCCTCAATTTAAAATTTTCAGTTTTCATTTCCCTGTTTCAGTCCTCTGCTGCCGCAGCATTCCTTTTTCCACCCAAGCACCATGTTCGCCGGAACCCACACCGCCATTGTCACCCCTTTCCGAAACGGCCAGATCGATGAGGAAGCGCTCAAAAAGCTGGTCGATTTCCAGTTTGCCAACGGCGTGACCGGCGTGGTGCCCTGCGGCACGACCGGGGAGTCCCCGACACTCGACTACGATGAGCATGAGCGCGTGGTGAAACTGACGGCTGAATTTGCCCAGGGCCGTGGCGTGGTGATGGCGGGCACGGGCTCCAACAGCACCCGTGAGGCGGTGGAGATGACCGAAGAAGCGGAGGCCGCAGGCGCGACGGCGATCCTTCAGGTGGCTCCTTATTACAACAAGCCGACGCCGGAGGGGCTCTTCCAGCACTTCAAGGCCGTGGCCCAGAGCACGAAGCTGCCGATCATGCTTTACAGCATCCCCGGCCGCTGCGGCATCGAGATCGGGCTGGATGTGCTGGTGCGCCTCGTGGAGGCCTGCCCCAACATCTGCGCCATCAAGGAGGCCGGCGGCAATCCTGAGCGCGTGAATCAGATGAAGCAGATCCTTCCGGAGAGCTTTGAAATCCTTTCGGGGGATGACAGCCTGACCCTGCCCTTCATGGCCGTGGGTGCCGTGGGCGTGGTCAGCGTGGCCTCCAACCTGATTCCCAAGCAGATCAGCGACATGGTGAAGCTGGCCCTGGCCGGGGACTTCGCGGGCGCCGGGAAGCTGCACCATCAGTATTATCCGCTGCTGGCGGCCTTCCTGAAGCTTTCGACCAACCCGATCCCGATCAAGGCGGCGATGTCGCTGGCCGGTCACTGCGCCAACGAACTGCGCCTGCCGATGGTGGCGCTGGAGGAGGCGAAGCTGGCTGAACTGAAGGCCACGATGCAGAAGCTGGGGCTGCTCTGAGCACCCGCGCCCTGCCGAAGAGAAAATGGGATTCAGGCATTGCCTTGAAGGCATGGCCTGCGCCATCATGCCGTGTCCATGCATCCCGAGATCCCGAAACTCCTCCAGCTTCAAGAACGCGACCAGCGCATCCGCGCCCTCCAAAAAGACCTCAAGGACGTGCCCCGGCATGAAGCGGCGGCCAAAACCCAGCTCGCAGGGGATACGGCGGCGGTCGAAGCCGCCACGCTCAAGGTGAAGGAGATCGAGGTGAAGATCAAAGGGGTGGAGCTCGACATCCAGACCCGGAGAAACACGATCAAGCGACTGGGCGACCAGCAGTTTGAAACCCGCAAGAATGACGAGTTCCAGGCCCTGGGCGTGGAGATCCAGCGCTACGAGGCGGATGTGCGCACGCTGGAAGACAAGGAGCTGGAGCACATGGAAGAACTGGAGACGGCCAAGGCCGTCCTCAAGGAAGCCCAGGGCAAGCTGGCCCTGACCCAGGGGCGGGTGAACGAAGAACTCAAAGCCCTGGCCGAGCGTGCTGAAGGGCTGAAAACGCGCCTCGCCGAGGTGGAAGCGGAGCGCCGCAGCCTGGCCGCGCCGATTGAGCCGGGCCCGCTCGACCTCTACCAGCGCATCTTCACCAAGAAGGGGGATGCCGGTGTGGCTCCGCTCGAAAACGGCATCTGTGGCGGCTGCCACATGAAGGTTGTCTCAGGCACCATCCAGACTGCCCGTGGCGCTGAAACCCTGGCGCAGTGTGACAGCTGCGGACGCATCCTTTATCTGGTGGAGTAGCACCCGCTACTCCTCACCCAGAAACACATCCACCTGCTGGCCCACGTAAAGGCTTTTGCCTTCAGGCACAGGCAGACGGTAGATCACCTGAAGCACGCGGGTGTCCACACGCTCCGTGCTGGCTCCGGTGAGAGACTGCTTGGGGATGACGAAGGGCTCAATGCGCACAAACTCAAGGTTATAGCCCGTCTGGCTGTCACCCTTCAAGAAAGCCTTCGCCGGCATCCGGGGCCGCACGGCGACGGCATTCTGCTCATCCACATCGGCGCGCACCTGGAGGGTGTCCACCTCACCAAGCACGATGGCGGGCAGGCGGTTGGCTGGAGAGGCGTACTCACCGGCACGGATGTTCACCTGAAGGATGCTTCCATCCCGGGGAGCCTTGACCGTCAGGCGCTCGATCAGCAGGCGGGTCTGCTTCACGGCGGCATGGGAGGCCTGAAGCTGGGCCTCGGCCTGGACCGCCTGCGCTCGTGCGACGGAGACATCATTGATGCGGTTCTTGAGGTCATCCTGGGTGATCGCACGCTGGTCAGGCACGGACTTTAGGCGGTCGAGCATGTCCTGCTGCTTCGCGAGCTGGGCCTGGACGATCTCCAGCGTGGCCTGGTTCACCGCGATGGCTGCCTCCTGGCTGATGAGCTGGGCCTGAAGTTCGCGGTCGTCGAGCTGCATCAGGCGGTCACCCTTCTTCACCTTCTGCCAGACCTTGACGAAGACCTCGGTGACCAGGGCCGGGGCGGGCGGGCCGATGTTCACGTTCTCATCCAATGCCTCAAGAATGCCGGTGGCAGCCACACCCTTGGCAAAAGGCTTCTCCGGAGGCTTCACGGGCGGCGGCGTGATCGGTGTCTCCTGGGCACGGATCTTGTCCATGACCAGGGACATCTGCCACAGGCCTGCGATCGCAAGGGCGATGCTGCCGTAGCGCACCACGGAGGGGATGAAGCTCATGCCAGTGCATACGCGGGCGGCCCGGAAAAGGCAACCGCAGGCGCAGCCGGGCACAGGCAGTAGCGGCTCAGCGTCCCGCCACGCCGCCCTTGATCTCGCGGGCGTCAGTGCGGAGCACCTCGATGCCATTGATCACAGGCTGGCCACTGGCTTCAGCCTTGGGATCGGAGGGAACGAGGTCGAGACGAAGATGGTCGGTGACCGGGATGCGCACGAACTCCTCCATGATGGCCTTCTGCGCGCCCCCCGCCTTGGCGGCGACATCGAGGCCTTTGAGCACCGTCTTGCCCTGAAGCTGGACATCAAAGATGCGCTGGCCGGGCTTGTCGCCCTTCGGTGCGGCAAAATAGAGGCGCACAGTGTAGGTTTCCGGCTTCTCCCCCTTGCCGATGAGGGGCAGCTCGGCGTGCTGAAGGCCACGTGCGCCAGAGGTGAAGATCCACGGCACCTGGGTGCCCTCGATCTTGTGGGATGCTTCGTTCGTGGCAAAGAACTCGCCGCCCTTGGCCAGATCGTGATTAAGGCTCAACGGAAGGTCGATGCCGGCACGTGAAGAAGGCCGTGGATAGCCAAGCCAGAGCTTGCCTGTGGCATCGCGGCGGTCCCCGGGAGCACCGAAGTTCAGCGCCATGTGCTGCACGGGCGTGGAGGCTCCGTTGGCGCTGTAAACGCCCCAGCTCATGCGGTCGTCACGCGGTTCAAAGACGATGGTGGAGGCGATGGAGAACAGGCAGACGCAGCCCGCACTGGCTTCGGGAATCATCACCAGGCCATTGGCCGGAATCGTGTTGATCCAGCAGCCGAGCCGCTGCCCGGCGAAGTGCTCCGTGCCCTCATCCTCATCCATGTTGTAGTAGGCGGTGGATTTGGAGCGGAAGAACATCAGGTTCGCCGTGGCGGAAAGTGCGCCGCAGTGGTGGCCAGGCCGCGCAAACATCCAGGGCGACTTCTCGCCAGTCAGAGGATGTGTGCGCATCTTTTGCTCGCCCGTGTAAAGGTCGTAGGCCCAGGGTTCGGCGATGACCTCGTTGCCGATGACAATCGGGCGGCTGCGGTAGTTTGCGTCCTTGGCCCAAATCTTGTTCCCCTTCTCCGCATCCAGCACCACGAGCCGGCGGCGGGCAAATTCACCCGCCAGGAACTGCTCCCAGTAGTGGCCGGTGGCGTTGGCGCCGCTGAGCACCAGGTGGCCGTTTTGATACATCATCGTCAGTGCACCACCGCCGATGCCGATCTCACTGCAGTCGGTGACGTCCACCGGGTTGGCCCACTGCTGCTTTCCTGTTTTGGCATCGAGAGCCACAGCCATGCGGATGTCCGCCTTCTTGATCCGCTCCTCGGCGATCTCCTTCTCCTTGCCCGAAAGCTTGGCGAGTTCTGTTTTGTCCTGGCGGAGCATGTCCTCGCGCTGTTCAGCAGTGAGCGAGGCATCAATGAAGAACACCCGGCCATCTCCGATGGCGATGGAGACATGCGAGATGTGCTTGCCCTGGTGCGTCCACTTGAGCTCACCGGTCTGCACATCATAGGCAAACAGCACGTCGGTGGAGATGGAGGCGCTCTTGCCACGGCGGGCGTTTTCATGCGCGTTTTCCACACGCTGCGTCACGGTGCCAAAAAGCAGGCCCTCATGATGGGCCAGGTAGCCCCACTGGAGGTTGGGCTTGCTCTCTCCAGGGATCTTCAATTCGCGCACGGTCCTGCCCGTGGCGGCGTCAAACTGGAGGCACTTGTCATCCAGCAGCATGAAGAGGTAGTCATCGCTCGCCGCCATGTTGCCGGGTTCCCGTGAATTGAACACGCCAATGCGCATGGCACCGGGGTTCTTCACCTCCCAGAGAAACTGTCCGTTGAAAGCATCATGCGCCTGGATGCTGGTCTCCCCCTGGGTGAAAAGCCTGCCATTGACCGAAAGTGGTCCCACCGCGCCATCGTGGCGGTTCACGGCCTCGCCGGGTCCTGGATCGCCATACCACAGCACGTTCAGGCCGCCTTTCACGCGCTGATCGTTGTTGCTGCTCGTGTTGCCGGCGTTGCCGTATTGGTGGGACCAGGAATCAGCACCGGGCAAGGCAGCCCGTTTGAGCAGGGTCCAGTCACCAGACTGGGTGATCGCGGCTTTTTCCTCCTTGAGCTTCGTGCTGGCGAGCCATTCTCCGGCATTGGTCTGCCTGCCCGGAGCACCAAAGCACATCACACCGCCGATCGGCTTGAGGGTGCGGGCGACCTCAGTCGGCACGCCAGGAACCTTGCCCGTGAGCAGGAGCGAGTCAGAGACGATGAGGTTCGCGAAATAGCTCGAA
>CALDGV010000558.1 GCA_937941745.1 uncultured Prosthecobacter sp.
CGCTCAGATACTCGTCCTTGAGCTTCTTCTGCTCGTCCTCGGCCTTCGTCATGAGTTCGCGCATCTCATTCGACAAGTAGAGGCCGCCGGAAGCGCCGCTGACCTTCGGTTGCTTCGCGAGCAGACTGGAAACTTGAGATTTTAAATTCGAGACCGCAGGCGCATTGACCGCCGCCTTTTCAAACAGCGGAGTGGCAATGCCTCCATCCTGCTCAAGCAGGGCAAGGAGGAGGTGGGCGGGCTTCAGCTCCTGGTGGCCATGCCGGGTGGCGATGGACTGGCAGGCATTGAAGGCTTCCTGGAGTTTCACGGTGAATTTTTCAGGGGACATGGCTGGAGGGGTTGGTTGCGTTGCCCGGTATTCCGCTAGCAGTGTGCCATGACAGCCGGATGAGACGCCATGCTTGATTTGGCAAGGGTTGGACGCCTTTTGCCTTCCAGAGAGGACGGTCGGCAAATCCATACTTTGGCACCAAAGTGGCGGGCAAATGTGACGAAGCGGCGCAAAAACATGTCCTTGGCACGGGCTGGGCTGCGGCTACAGGGGAAAGACCGCTCCCAACGCCACCCACTTCATGCCAGCCCCCACCATTGCGATCATCGGCGCCGGACTTTCCGGCCTGGCGTGTGCGCGTCTTCTGACACGGGCGGGGCTGCCTTTTACGATTTACGAAGCTTCCGACGGGGTCGGCGGGCGCGTGCGGTCCGACCGGGTGGACGGCTTCACGCTGGACCGGGGCTTTCAAGTCCTGCTCCCCGCCTATCCTGAGGCCCGACAGGTGCTGGACTACGACGGACTGGACCTGCGCCCGCTCTACCGCGGAGCCGAGATCTTCTTCAAGAAGCGCCTGCACCGGCTGGCTGATCCCTTCCACCATCCCCTGGATGCCGCCTGGAGCGTGCTGGATGATTTCATTCCCTGGCGGGACAAATGGCAGACGCTGGTGCTCTGGAAGGAGTCCACCGCCACCCTGGAGATCGAACGCCGTCTGCCGGAGATGGAGACCGAGGATTACCTACGCGATTTCGGCTTCAGCGAGGCGATGATTGACCGCTTTTTCAGGCCCTTCTTTGGCGGTGTGTTCCTGGAGAAGGACCTCAGAACCTCCGCCCGCATGTTCCTTTTCCTGTATGCCATGTTCCGCAAAAGCGGGGCAGCCATTCCCGCCCACGGCATGCAGGCCATCCCAGACCAACTGGCCGTGGCGCTGCCTCCAGGCTCCTTGAAGCTGAATTGCCCCGTCAGCAGCGTCCGGCAGGGAGAGGTCACCTTGTCCACCGGCGAGGTGGTGCATGCCGATCACATCATCCTGGCGGTCAGCGAAGAAGCTGCCCACCGGCTGCTGCCGGACACTGGAGCGGAGAAGCCCAAGCCGGGGCGTTCGACCACCTGCCTCTACTTCACCACCCAGCAGCCGCTGCCGAGGCACCCGGTGCTTTATCTGGATGGAGAGAACCGCGGACCGGTGAACAACGCCTGCATTCTCAGCAACGCAGCTCCGGAACTGGCCCCGAAGGGCTGGCACCTGATCAGCACCAGCATCGTGGGCGCGCCCTCCAGCGCCGAACTGCCTGACGTAGTGCGCGATCAGATGACGCGCTGGTTTGGCCCTGGCGCACTGGACTGGCAGCACCTGCGCACCTACCAAATCCGCAATGCCCAACCGGAAAGCCGTCAGCTCAAACTGGGCGATGAAGCTTTGGCGACCATGCTGGCCCCCGGCCTCTACCGCTGTGGTGACTACGTGGAGGATGTGTCCATCAACGGAGCCCTCATCAGCGGCCGAAAGGCGGCAGAGGCCGTGCTCGCAAGCCTGGCCTGAGCAGGTCAGTAGGTGGCCCGGCCGCCCGAAAGATCAAAAACGGCACCGGTGGTGAAGGAGCATTCCTCCGAACACAACCAGGCGGCGAGGGCGGCAGCCTCCTCCTTTTTGCCAAAACGGTTCATCGGGATCTTGGAAAGCATGTAGTCCACATGCTGCTGGGTGAGCTGCTTGAGGATGTCCGTCTCGATCACGGCCGGTGTGATGCAGTTCACCGTGATGTTGGAGGTCGCCAGCTCCTTGCCGAGGGACTTGGTGAGGCCGATCACCCCGGCCTTGGAGGCGCTGTAGTGAGCGGCATTGGGATTGCCCTCCTTGCCTGCGACGGAGGCAATGTTGACGATGCGTCCGTAGCCGTTTTTGAGCAGTTGGGGCACGACGGCGCGGCAGCAGAGAAAAGGTCCGTTCAGGTTGATCTCGACGACCCGGCGCCACTCCTCGGGCGAGGTTTCCCAAAGCTTGGCATTGGTTCCGGCGATGCCGGCATTGTTGACGAGAAGGTCAATCTTCCCCAGCGCAGCGAGAGTGGTCTGCACAGCGGCCTCGACGGAGTCTGCCGAAGTCACATCCACCTGAGCCGTGGCAACTTTTCCCATCGGAGAGAGCGCAGCACGGGCCTCCTCCAAGGCTGCGGCATCCATGTCCCAGAGACAGACCGAGGCCCCCTCCTTGAGAAGACGTTCAGCGATGGCGCGGCCAATGCCACGCGCACCTCCGGTGATGATTCCGACACGGTTTTGAAGGGAGAGAGATGACGCCATAGGGACAGAAGTTACGGCGTCAGAAACTCAGATCATGCCAGGTTGCCAGCCGGAAACTTCACCAGGGCGGGATTGGATGCGAGAACGCATCGCCGGATCATCCAGGGCGCGGTCCACGGCATCTTGCAGCGCACCTGAAGTGAGATCGGTCAGAAGCGGCACAGGCGAGCCACTACCGGGCACATAAGCCGTGCTTTGGCGTTCTCCCTCATAAACTCCCGTGTGCAGCACACGCCCGGTGGCGGCATCGAGCACATTGACTCGCAGCCGGGCATAGCCATACGGCCGCACGAGAAGCTTGCCGTGCAGGTCCAGGACCTCTCCCGTGACCACAAAGCGCGCCCCGGACCTGGCGGACATCATGCCGCGAGCCTGAAGAGCATAGCCAAAGGCATTGGTCACCAGATCAGCCACCGGCACGCGAGTCTGCAGATGCTCCAGAGGGTTGCCGAGCTGGGTGCGGACCGTGCCGAGGTGGTAGGCGGGCACATCACGACGATCCACAAAGGCCTGGGTGATGAATTCCGCTGCGCCCGGCTGGACATGCCCGGGCGTCGAAGCGTAGTCGAGGCTGATCTGCGTGGTGCTGGCACAGGCAGCCAGCAGCAGGCTGGAAAGGGCGGCAGCAGTAAAACGAAGGCAGGAAGGCGTCATGACCAGTTCAATGGAGGTCAAAGCCTCCGCCAGTCAAAGCCATTCTCCAATCTGCGCTCAACCTTGAGCGCGGCGCTGGCGGCGGAGCACGGCTGTCATGCCGGCAAGGCAGAGCAGAAGCACGCCTGAAGGCTCAGGCACAGGGGCGAACTGGCTGCCCATGACACTATTAGCGATTTGATCACCAGCGGTCGCCCCCTGGGTGGCGGCCGTGCGGAAGCTCGTGCCTCCCCAGACAACGCTGTCAGAGGCCTGAGCGAGTGCAGCCGCCAGAGAACTGAAATTGAAGGTCAGGTCGGGGTTGCCATCTCCATCCGTATCGCTGGAAAGGGTGAAGGCGTAGTTGGTGCCTGCAAACTGCTCCAAAATGCCTGCCGCGGCTCCGCCCAGGATGGCCTGCTCCGCAAAAAAGGAGGGAACATCCGGCGGCAGCAGGAGTGACGACCAGGAGGCATCCGCCGCTGTCGCAGGGTTCAGGTCAGCCCCACCATTCTGAATGGCCGTGACAGGGCTCCAAAGGTCCACAGCAAACTTGGTGTCCCAGGCCACGATGGCTGCATCCGCCAGCGCGATGTTCAGCGCTGCATAAAGGCGGGCCGAATCGCTCAAAGTCAGCCCCTGCGAGGTCACGATGTCCTTGGCCACATCATTCCAAAGGCCGACGTTCGTCACTGTGCCAGGAGCCCCCTGCCAAAAAAAGGCCGCATCCGTCTGCTCAGCAGTGCGGGTGACACTTCCAGCGGCTCCCAGGGCCTTCACTTCGTTGAAGTCGGTGGCATAGGATGCCGTGGCAATGTAGTCCGGATTCGACATGCCGAGCGAGCCGCTGAAGGCAGCAGGGCTGGCAATGCCAAAGGTATGCACCGCACCCCAGCCAGGGAGGGCGGCTGAGTTCGCCGAAGTTTCCGCCCAGTAGCCTGCACTGCCCACCGGCGTGTACAAGCCTGGGTTGCTGGCCACTGCGGCATTGTCAGTCGCCCGCCAGTTCAGGATGTCATTTGCGACCAAGGTGCCGAAATTGATCCCATCCAGTTTCGCCTGCTCATCCATGAGCGAACTCAGCTGATTCGCATAGAGCGTGGAGAAAGCCCCGGCCATGCTCGGATAAAGGTCCGCCAGA
>CALDGV010000559.1 GCA_937941745.1 uncultured Prosthecobacter sp.
GAACTACAATGATTACCACGGGAGCGGCAATCCCTATATCTCGAGTTTTACCAACATGTACAACACGCAGATGGCTGGCATCGCCGATGGTGAGGCCAAAACACGTGGCATGGAAGTCGGATTGGCCGCAGCTCAGGCCATGGTGACCTCACGTGCGGGTGACGGGTGGGATGCCGCAACCACTTATAGTCCACAGCCATTTGGCACGGTCGGTTACTGGCAACCGGGTGCATCAGCCGGTGCATGGGGTGCTTCCTCTGGCACATTCCTCAAGTCGCAATGGGGTAATGTGACGCCGTTCACCATGAGCAGTGGCAGCCAATTTCGTCCTGCGGGGCCTGATGGTCTCGTCGCAACTGGCCCTGGTGGCACTTTGACCACGACCGATTATGCCAATTGGGTTCAAAGCTCAGCCTACACCGCTGAGTTTAATCAGGTTAAAAGTATCGGTGCCGCCACAAGTTCGACTCGCACTACCGACCAGACGGTCATCGCTTACTTCTGGGTGGATGGCCCAGGAACGGCCTCACCGCCTGGTCACTGGAACCGCATCGCACAAACCGTGTCCACGGCTGCCAACAGCGGAGCGGGATTAAGCGTGGAGGACAATGCCCGTCTTTTTGCCTTGCTGAATATCGCGGAAGCAGACACCGGCATCGCTACTTGGGAGGCAAAGCGTTACTTCGACAACTGGCGCCCCATGCTCGCGATCAACACGGCAGACACGGATGGCAATATCGATACCATTGGCGATGCCGCATGGACGCCGCTGATTCCCACACCTTCATTCGGATCCTACACCAGTGGTCACAGCGCCTTCAGCATGGCGGGCGCAGAAATATTGGCGAATTTCTTCGGCACGGACAACATCGCCTTCACCACGGACTCTGAATCTCCCTTCCTGCCTAGTGGGACCACTCGCGATTTTACCAGTTTCAGTCAGGCGGCCCAGGAAGCTGGCATGAGCCGTATTTACGGCGGCATTCATTGGGAGTCTGACAATCGAGATGGGGCCATACTCGGAGCCGATGTAGCCAACAACGTCTTCAACAATTTCTTTCTGCCTGTGCCAGAGCCTGGCAGCGCATGGCTGATTTTTAGCGCAGGGCTAGCCTTCATGCGGCGTCGTCGTCGCCTAGGCCATGTGTGAGACCACAGCGGCTTAGTCGATCTCTACGCTCACTTGGGCGCTCGTGTCCATCGTGCCGATGACTTTCGCGCCTGGGCTGCATTTCACCGCGGCGTCTGCCTGTTCAGGCGAGACGATAGCCACCCAGCCGAGGCCCATGTTGAAGGTGTCGATGGCGTCCTTCGGGTCTGCGTGACGCAGCACCTTTTGTACGACGTCGTTCTTCCAGAATGGGATGCGTAGGTTCGCGCCGAGGCCGCGCTTCAGGAACATACGTCCGAGATTTTCCGGCAGACCACCGCCGGTGATGTGAGCCATGGCCTTCGGCTTGATGCCGGCGGCTTTGAGCGCCTCCCGGCAGTTCTGGCGCGAGGTGTCTCAGAGTGAGCTGGCCGCCGCCAGGGAGCAGCCCGACGCAGCCGAGGCACGCTTCGGCCGCCACAAGCCCACGATGGAGGAGTTCCTCAAGCTCTTCCCCACCAGCTTCAAGAAGGAGCCGCGCGAGGCGCTGCTCTCCGGCGATCAAGTGAAGGCGGCGTTCCTGAGCTTGGGATGGCACCGGGACCTCTACAAGGGCATGTCTGACAAAGCCGAGGCGGACGGGATCATCCGACGTGTGAGCGGCGAGGGACGCGGCGGACAGATTCTGCGCGGGCTGCCCGAGATCTTGGCCGCCTACACTGCCCGCCGTGAAGAGAAGGGCTCGATGATGGAAGACGTGCCGCTGAAGGTCACTGCAAAACGCCGCAAGCCCCCCCCCAAACAGCGCTGAAACGCGAACTCGGGAAACTCGTCCCTCCCCTATAGGGGGACGAGTTCCAGGACGAGTTCGCGCATATAAAAATTAAACAACGTCAGGACGAGTTCGGCACATGCCACCACCGCAGCCGACATAATGCGCCATCAGCAAGAAAGGGGACTGAGACCAAGCAGCCTGCCGCAGTGCTGAACGCGTTGACACGAACGCTGTTGTTAATCGCTCATGAGCACCCTTCAGCATGATAAACCTCCATCCGAGGGCGAACAAAAATGCCATGCGACAGAGCTTTGCAGCGGTTCCTGAAGGCGTAGCAGACCGCACTTTAAACTTCCTTGCGTCTTGGCGGCAGCAGTCCGGCAAAGAGGCCTTCAAAGCTGTCGTCGGGCATGTCCTCAGCATCACCCAGATTCCAGAATTTGCCGTGTCCTAGACGATGAATGGGTTCTGATTGTGACCAGAGGCTAAAAGCTGGGCGCATGCAAGCAAGGTTTGGCGCAGTAACCGAGTCATGCATGAATATCAATTGTGAATACTCTCTCATTAAAGATAATTAACCAATGGTAATTAAATTATTTGATTTATATCATGTTAGCCATAACTTTCATACCAATCTATTGGCATAGTCCTGCAATCATTTCTTTCTCAAATGAATTTATCGTCTCACCATCTTCCTATACCAAGCGGTGTCTCCAAAACCCATTGGAGCGCTCGTGGTTGGCTGGCACACATCAGCTTTCTATTGACCCTTCTATTCGGGTGCTCGCTAATGGCTGCTGTCGAGATAACCGATGTTAAAGTTGTGGCGGGCAGTACAAATCTCCTGATCGGCGAGGTTGGCTCCGTGGATATTAAGTATCGGAATGCATCTATCACCCAGAATGCACTGAATGCTCAGATCAACGTGCCAATCCCTTTAGCTCTGGCAGGTGGTGTTCCTGCCGACGTGCAGCTTGCAGGATCGGCCCATACAACAGCGGCCTTTTATAATCCGGGCACGCGGACAGCGACATTTACCTTCATCAATCCTTTGGGAGCGGGTTCCACTGGCACATTGCGCCTCAGTGTTCGTTTTCCTGCCGGGACGACCCCCAACGGTCAGACTGTGGCGATTACTCCGGTGTTTACTGCGACTGGTGATCCGCCTAGTTCGAAAACGGTCAATCTGACCTCCGTTGCAGCTCCCAATCTGACAACCACAAAAACCATCGTGGCCGGCGGTGCGCACGACGGTGAGGTGGTCTATCGGGTGACAGCCGCCAATGGCTCGGCCACCGGCACCCTAAATATCAACGGTGCCACCCTGACCGACACCCTTCCGGCCGATGCGGTGCTGGTGGAAATGATCCCATCGGGTTTGGGAACCTACAACGGCCCTCCAGCCAATACGGTGGCTTGGAACCTGGGAACGCTGAATGCAGGACAGTCGGTGAGTTATCTGCTGCGGGTGGCCTACCCGGCCGCAGATTTTCCTCTGGGCGGAACGGTGGTCAATCAAGTGACCGCAGCAGGAACGCCGGTGGGGCTGCCACCCGTGTCGGTGAATGCTTCGGTGCCGCTCACCCTCAATGCCGGCGCTGCGAGCATGTCGTCGAGCAAAAGTCTGTTTTCGAGCACACCAGCCCTGAATTTCAGCCCTACTTACTACAATCTGAACGTGGCAAATAACGGCACGGCTGCGCTGAGCAATGTGGTGGTCGAAGACGTGCTTCCGCCTGAGTTCTTCCCATCGAGTATTGAAACGGGTTATGACACGGTGTTTGGCGGAGCAACGAATGTCAAAGTGGAGATCTCGACGAAGAACAATCCGGCCTATGCCGAGGTCACCGGGTCGCCCTTCGCGGTGACCTCAAGTTCCGCCGTCGTGAACTTGGTCCCGCCGCTGGTGGCTGCGCTGGACGTGGTGACCAAGGTGCGGTTGACCTACAGCACGGTTGGCGTGGGCTTTGCGAACTCCGCCATCCGCATCTACGGACAGTTCAGGTCGCCAGATCGTGATGGAGTGGCCTATACGATCTCGGACAACGGGATCGTCACCTATCAGACACCTGATGGTAGTGTTCAGAATCACCCCATCACCAACAATGGAACCGTAAGCTATGTGTTTAACGGCACGCCCTCCAGCACGCCGGTCACCTCCGTCAACACCATCCGTGAAACCCGCCCACGCCCATCGCTCCAAAAGACCGTGAGCAGCGCCTCACCAAAGCCAACGGACATTCTGACTTACACGATCAATATCAACAACGGGGCGGGAGCCACCGAAGGCCTGATCGATCCAGAGATCATCGACCTACTGCCGAGCACCGTGACTTTGGTTCCTGGTTCGATCTCTCTGACGAGCGCACCTGGAGGCTTTACGATGGCTTCACCGGTGATCACGCCGAATTTCCTTCCTGGGCAAACCAGGATCAAATTGAACTTCACCGGTTCGATTCCCGTCGCTGGATCTGCCGTCGTCACCTTGCAGGCCCAGGTCAATCCGGGTGTGGCCTCGGGCACGGTCGGCATCAATACCATCGTGTTATCGACTTTCTCCAACGGGCCGATGCATCCTGACGACGGCACTCCGATCACAGACACTCTCGATCTCGATGGTGACTCCAACACCACCGAGGTCTTCGTCGGTTCGACAGCAACCTACACCGTCACCGAGTTGGCGGGTCTCGACTCTGAAAAGCAGGTTCTGGGCTACTTGGACACTGTTTACTCCAAGTTTCCGCAGTTGGGAAAAACCCTGCCGCTGGGAACTGCGGACTACCGTCACTACCTCTTCAATCCTGGCAATCAACCCGCCAATGCGCTGGTCGTTTATGACATCCTTCCCTACATCGGCGACACCGGAGTGCTGACCATTGATGACGGTCGTGGCTCGCAATACGCCGTGAATCTCGAAGGCCCGCTGTCCACCACTGCCACAGTGCGCCGCTGGAACACAGGGACCCAATCCTACGACGCTCCGACAACAGCCCCGATCACGATCACTTACAGCACTTCATCCAACCCACAACGTCCCGAACTTTTCCCGGAGATACTTTCCGGCCCGGCTCCTGTTGGAAGTGATGTTCCAAACTGGATGGCGGCTGGAGCCGTCTCCAACTGGAGTCTGATCCGCTCGATTCGTTTCGACTTCGGGGCTTTGGTCATCAATCCCCTGGATGATCTTGAGTTTCACACTCCGATCCGTGTGGCAAGCGATGCCGATGCCGGTGAGGTGTCCTGGAACAGCTTTGCGTTCGCTGCCAAAAACGCCAACGACAACGAAGTCATCTCTCCTTCGGAGCCGATTAAAGCGGGTATCGAAATTCGCGCTTCCAGCCTTGGCAACTATGTCTGGATCGACAGTACACTTGGCTCCCCTGTGACGACTGGAAATGGCATCCAGGACGGCATCGAAAATCCTCTCCCTGGTTCCACAGTCGAGCTTTTCAAAGCTGATGGCGTTACGCCCGTCACGAATGCTTATGGAGTCGTCGTTCCGTCACAAATCACCAGTTCGATTGGCCGCTACGAATTCACCGGCCTGATGCCAAGCAATCTGAGCAACACGCTCCCAGGCGGGCTCGTCGTCACCGGCACGGACTACGTCGTGAAGGTCACACCTCCTGCCAACTACGTGCCCACTGGCGTCAATGGTGGTGACCCGGACAACAACATAGCCAACGATAACAACGGCGTGATCGATGGCGCAGGCCCAGCCTCCAAGAGTGCTCCGATCACACTCACCATCAGCAGTGAAACGACCAGTGATGGTCAGACTTCCGGCGTGGATTCTGATGGCAACATGACGGACGATTTCGGCTTCGTGCCCATCCCGGTTAACGTCGCATCCCTCGGCAATTATGTCTGGCTCGATCGCAATGGAAACG
>CALDGV010000560.1 GCA_937941745.1 uncultured Prosthecobacter sp.
CGGAAGACCATGGCGGGCTCCAGGCGGGCGACGCGCCAGATGCCGAGGAGGGCGGAGAGGCCGCAGATGAGCAGGATGACGCCGAAGACGGCGGGAGGAACGAGCTCCGGCATGTAGAAGGGGGGCTGCTCGTTCTGCAGGGCGGGAATGGCGAAGCGGGCGGTGAAGAAGAGGCCGATGCCATAGCCAATGAAGCCGACGGTGAAGGCCTGGGTGAGGAGCATGAGGCAGAGCGTCCAGGTGGAGGTGCCCATGGCCTTCAGCGCGCCGAGGTGCTTCATGTGCTCCAGCACGAAGCTGTAGAAGGTCTGGCAGGAGATGGCGATGCCGACGATGAAGCCGATGGCGACCGTGATGCCGAAGGAGAAGGGAATGCCGGTGTTGCGCACATACCACCAGACGGTGGAGGTGTTGAAGTCACCCTCGGCGCCGAAGTCAAAGCCGCGGTTCAGCCAGGCCTTGAGGCCGGTTTCCCGGGCGATGTCGGCGGCGCACTGCTCCTCGCTGATGCCGGGCCGGGGGGCGGCGATGACCGCGGAGAGCATTTTCCGCTGGGAGGGGGTGTATTGCAGGGCGCGCTCGTAGGTGGTCCAGACGTAGGGGCCGCCGGTGAAAGACTGGACGGTGTCGGCGATGCCGACGACACGGGCTTCCTGGTCGTTGATTTCAAAGGTGTCCCCGAGCTTGACGGGGCGGCCCTTGACCTCGGCGAGGCGCTTGATGGCGAGGTCGTCAATGATGACGGCGTGAGGCAGGCGGAGGTCGTCAATGCGGCCCTCGCGGAGCTTCACCGGGGCTCCGGCGAAGGTGGTGGCGTCAATGCCGATGAGCTGGATGATCTTGAAATTGCCGTTTTGAAGCCGGACCCGCTGAATGCCGGAATAGAGAGGGGCGGCCCAGGCCACGCTGTCCACGCTGCGGACGCGGGCGACGTCGGTATCGAGCAGCGGGTTGGTCTCATTGACCTGCTCGACCCTCGCTTCGACGACCCAGATGGGAGCGGGAACGTTTTTGAGGGTGGCGGTGGTCCAGCTCATGAGGCCGCAGAAGACGGCGCTCTGCTGGGCCATGAGGAAGGTGGCGAAGACGAGCCCCGCGACGAGCATGAGGAACTTGGCGGTATCGCCAAAGAGCATTTTCAGGGCGAGGCGGAGCATGGCAGAAGATACGGAGCGCAGGCGCGGTGCGCCGCAAGGGGAATCAGGAAAGGCGGGAGGCCAGGATGGTGCGGGTGGAGGACAATGCAGGCGCAGAGTTTGCCGGGCAGGGCCGGGCTTCTGGCACGGGAGCGGCTCTGCTGGAGGCTGCCATGAGCGCGACTGACTCCCCTTCCCTCTATGAACGCATCGGCGGTGCGCCGGTGGTGGATGAACTGATCGAGGCCTTTTACGTGCGGGTGCTGGCGGACCCGCTGCTGGCCCCCTTCTTCCACGACACGCCGCTGGAGCGGCTGCGGCGGATGCAGAAGGAGTTTTTTGCAATGGCGCTGGGCGGCCCGGTGACCTACTCCGGCCGCTCCCTGGCGCATGCCCACCATGGCCGGGGCATCGGGCGGGAGCACTTCGCGCACTTTGTGCAGCACCTGCTCGAAACGCTGAAGGACATTGGCGTGGGTGAGGCGGAGGCCGATCATGTGATCGAGCACATCAACACCTTTGCCAATGAGATCACAGGCACGTCCTACTGAGGCGGACGGCCTCAGTAGATCATGGCGTCCGCCGGGGCGGCGGTCTCCTCGATCACGGTGGCTTCGATGACGGGCACGGTCTGGTCGCCCTCCTTCTTGTAGGTCATTTTGCCGACGACCTTGACCCAGCTCATCTCCTTGAAGTCGGGGGCCTTCTTGCCGAAATCGACCGGGACGGAATAAGGGCGGGCATCCGCGGCGCAGCACTGCACCATGAGGCGGAAGACGCGGAGGCGGTGGCCGTTTTCGTTGTTCACCTTCTCAGGCAGCACCTGGGCGACCGTCTCCACCGGCTGGCCGGTGATGACCTTCTGGACCTCGAGGTCGCCGGCGGTGTAGTAGATTTCGGGGACTTCGAGGATGAAGTTGCCCTCCTTGCTCTGCGGCACCTGCTTTTTCAGGTCCTCCAAGGTGAAGCTGCCGTAGCTCTGCGCCTTGTCGGGCGGCGGCGGGGCGGCCTTGGCGACGTTTTCGGGATTTTCGAACTGCGCAGGCGGCGGCAACGGCCCGGCAGGCATGGGGGTTGGCGCCGGGGCGGTGCGTTCACTCGCGCCTTTGTCCGCCGCCTTGGCGGCAGAGCCGGCCCCTTTGTCAGCAGGGCGGAGGGCGAACTTGTCGGCGTTGCTCTGGTCGTTGTAGTTCGGGTTGTAGAGCCCCTTGTTCACGACGGCGTTGGCGCTGTAGCGGTCGGGCGTGTTGAAGGCAGCCCAGGTGAGCGGCGCGATGAGCATGGCGATGGCGGCGATGCGGCCCGGCCAGCTGCTTTCCTCCAGGATGCCATGACCATGATCATGCGAATGCGCGTGGGCATGGCTGTGTGCGTGGCCGTGGTCATGACCGCAGGAGCCGTCGTGCTTGTGGCCATGGTCATGGCCGCAGGTCGCACCATGTTCATGATTGTGGTCGTGGCCGCAGCAGTCGTCATGCTGGTGGCCATGATCATGCCCGCAGGGGGCGCCGTGCTCGTGATGAGCATGGTCGTGGCCGCAGCCACCTTCCTTGGGGCCGTGGTCATGACCGTGCCCATGATCGTGATCGCAGCCATGGGAGGAGCAGCCGCCATCATCGGCCTGGGTGGTGAACAGGTTGAAAAGCGCCACCACGCCCATGCCGATGCCGGCTATGAGCACCATGTCGCGGAAGATGCCGTCCGGCGGCAGGTAGGCGGCCACGCGGCCGCTGACATGGAAGTAGAGGAGCACGGCGCTCCAGAGCAGCATGATCAGGATGCCGATGAAATGAATGATGGTGCGGGTTCCGGACATGGCGGTTTCGGGGGCTGAGGTCAGGAAAAAGGGGTTACTTGGCGGCCAGCTTCTGGATCATCATCATCCAGGGTTCGGAAAGCGAGCCGACGAGGATGAACAGGCCGATGAGGAGGGCCAGGACCACGCGGCGCTTGAAGACGCCGGAGTACATGAACAGCAGCTTGATGTCCATCATCGGGCCGAAGACCAGGAAGGCCAGCTTCGCCGCCATGGAGAAGACCGCCATCGGCGCAGCGATGAAGGCATCGGAGGTGCTGCAAAGGGACAGCACGGTGGCCAGGCCCATGATGGCGGGCAGCGCCAGCCACTCATTGCTGGCCACGCTGTTCAGGATGGACTGGTCCACCTGCGTGTTGAAGACGGAGGTGATGATGACGCCGATGACGAAGTACATCGAGGTGTCCAGGAAGTCGCCCATGGCCGCACGCATGGCGTGCACGAGCTTGGCGTTGAAGCCCGTCGCCGGAGCGTGGGCGTGGCCGCCATCTGCCAGCGGCTTGGCGATGCCTTCGACGATGCGCGGCTTGAGGATCTGATCCGGGCGGAAGCGCAGCACGATCAGGCCGACGATCACCGCCACCGCATAGCCGAGGGAGAGACGGGACACCGTCATCGTGGCATTGCCCAGCGTTTCCCAGCCCGTGACCTTCTGGAACTCCTTGAAGGCCGTGAGCGTGCTGATGGCCACGATGGGGTTCATGATCGGTGCGGCGAGCATGTAGGTCACGGCGCAGGAGACGGGCAG
>CALDGV010000561.1 GCA_937941745.1 uncultured Prosthecobacter sp.
TCACCTTGCCGCAGCCCGGGATGATCTTCGCCGCCTGCCTTGGCCCTTCATTGAAAGCCTCGCCGTGCAGGGAATGGCCGGGAAGGGGATCGGCAGCCTGAATCAGGCTGGCGGAGCAAAGAACGAAGGGCAGAAGGCGGCAGGACGTGAACATGAAGACCTCTAAACGCAGCATGGCAGTTCTTTCCTGCGCGTTCCTGCTACACGAAAGTGGGGGTGCCGCCATCCCTGCGAAGGAAAGTCTGTTCATCGGCCGTTGAAGCCGCCCCTATGTTTCAAAAAGCCTTTTTCACCCTCCTCGCCCTGGCCTCCTGCGCCTTTGCTGACACCCAGGCTCCAGCTGCCTACAGCGGTGATTTCGTGGTCAAGGTGAACTACCGCTACCTGCTCTCGAAGCCCGAGGGCTATGAGGCCGATCCGGCTAAAAAGTGGCCGCTGGTGATCTTTCTCCACGGCTCTGGCGAGCGGGGGACCGACCTTGAACTGCTCAAGAAGCACGGACCGCCAAAGCTGGTGGCATCGGGGCAGAGATTTCCTGCCGTAATTGCCAGCCTGCAATGTGAACCCCGGCAAATCTGGAGCCCTCATGGCGTGAAGGCAGTGACGGACCACCTCATGCAGACGGAGCGAATCGACGCCAGCCGGGTCTATCTCACTGGCCTGAGCATGGGCGGCTTCGGCACCTGGGAGACTGCCATGGAATACCCGGACACCTACGCTGCGATCGCTCCCATTTGCGGCGGAGCTGGTGTGCGCTGGGTCATGGCAGAGCGCATCCGCCACCTCCCTTGCTGGATCTTCCACGGCGACAAGGATGCTGCCGTGCCGGTGGAGAACAGTCACAAGATTCATGATGCCCTCAAGAAGGCCGGGGCCCCGGTCAAGCTGACCATTTATCCTGGAGTCGGTCATGATTCCTGGACTCAGACCTATGACAATCCAGAGTTCTGGTCCTGGCTTTTTGCCCAGAAAAAGGGGGCGTGATCCGATTCAAGGCTCATTTGCCAAATTGGTTGCACATCTTTGAAGTGCTCCTATTCTCCGCCCCCTCACCGCCTTACCCCGTGGTGTAATGGTAACACAGGAGATTTTGGATCTCTTATTCAAGGTTCGAATCCTTGCGGGGTAGCCAAATGTGTCCATGACCCGCTTCCGCCCCTGCATCGACCTCCACGCCGGCCAAGTGAAGCAGATTGTCGGCTCCACTCTGAGTGATTCCGGAGCTGCGCTGAAAACCAACTTTGTCAGTGACCGCGATGCGGCATGGTATGCCGAGCTGTATCGCCAAGATGACCTGCGTGGCGGACACGTGATCATGCTGGGCGGCGGCAATGATGAGGCGGCGAAGTCTGCCCTGCGTGCCTTCCCCGGTGGATTGCAGCTCGGTGGCGGCATTCGCCCCGGCAATGCGCAGGAATACCTGGAGGCAGGTGCAAGCCACGTGATCGTCACCAGCTATCTTTTCGAGGCGGACGGCACTTTTTCTGAAGCCCGACTTCAAGAGATGATCGCCGCCGTTGGCAGGGACAAGCTCGTCATTGACCTCAGTTGCAAGGCCACGGGCAGTGGCTGGACGGTCGCCATGAACCGCTGGCAGACCCTGACGGACCTCCACGTCACACCACAAACCCTGGCTCACCTCGCTTCCCACTGTGCTGAGTTTCTGATTCATGCCGTCGATGTCGAAGGCAAGTGCGAAGGCATTGATGAGGCGTTGGTCCGCTTTCTTGGCCAGCACAGCCCCGTGCCCATGACCTACGCGGGTGGCATTTACCGATTGGAGGATCTGCACCGTATCCAGGAGTTGAGCGGCGGCCGCGTGGATGCCACTGTTGGCAGTGCCCTGGATCTGTTCGGCGGGCGGGGCGTGCGCTATGCCGACCTGCTGGCTTTCAACCGCCGTCAGAATCCGGCCTGACCTTCACCCTTTGCTTCTCTCATGCGTTTCCGCACCACGCTCATCCTGCTCCTGTTCGCCGCAGCTCTCGGCGCGGTCATCCTGGGCATTGAGAAGTACCTGCCTTCCACGCGCGAACTGGTGGAGATGAGGAAGGGGCCAGTTCGGTTTGATCCGAAGTCCGTCACGCAGATCGACCTCGATTCCAGTGGCGGAGACGGTGTCAGCCTGCAGTGGGATGGTGCTCAGTGGTGGGTCCGCCGTCCTTTCAACGACCTCGCTGATCCAGAGCGGGTCGAAAAGCTCCTCGTTGAACTGAAGTCCATCGGCTGGATCAACCGGGTCCACTCGCACGAGTTTGAAGACGAAGCGGGCTGGGCCAGGACCCAGCTCGAAAAGCCGCGTCATACCGTGCGCCTGAGTTCCGGAACCACCGCCTTGCTCGATTTGCGCCTCGGAGCCGCCACGCCCATCGATGGCAGCCATTTCATCCGGCTCGCTCCGGTGAAGGAGGATAAAAACGAGGCGGATTATGTCGCCAAAACCACGCTTCCAGAACTGCTCAAGGCCACCGCGAGCGACTGGCGTGATCCCAAGCTTCTCCGGCTTCCAGCCGGACTGGTCATGAACCTGAAACTGGTTCAGGCAGGCGGTCAGATCGAGCTGAACCGAGCCCATGAAAAGGCTCCCTGGATGCTCGTGAAACCCCTGAGCACCCGTGCCAGCAAGGAGCGGATTGGAGAACTGCTTTCCACCCTGCTCAACCTCACGGTCAAAGAGGCAGTTGAGCCAGCCAACGGTGCTGCTGTGAAGGCCGTGAATGGCGGTCCTGCGCCGACTTCCGCCCTGGCTGCCGAGGAACTCAAGATCAGCATCAGTGTGCAGCGATTGGAAAAGCCTTTTGATCTCACTCTTACCAAGCCCTCTGCCGAGGGGGCCACGGAGACCACGGCCCGTGCCAGCTATCGCAAGCCCGTTTTCACCATCCTTTCCAACACGCTCGGCCAGCTCTGGTCGGAGCCCAACAAGCTGCGTGATCGCATGCTGGCCCGGATCGACAGGGAAGCGGTCACTCGCATCGACATCACCAGCGCCCTGCACCCGTCCATTGAGCTGCAGAAAAAGGAGAACTCCTGGTTTGTTCAGCGCAGCAGCGGCCGCATGGCCCCTGCCAATGGCGACCGCATTTTCCGGTTCTTTGAGGCGCTGAACACGTTCGAAGTGCTTGAGTTCACTTCAGACAGCGCGGCGAACCTCACGCCCTATGGCCTGGACCGGCCTTTTCAGACGCTTTCCTGGGTGGAGGCTGGTGCGCCTCCCGTGAAACTGCTCCTGGGAACAAATGCCGAGAGCACGGATTTCTTCGCCAAATACGATCATGAGCCCAGTGTGTATCGTGTGGACGCCACGCTCCTGCCTGACCTCCCTCAGGAGCCGATCAAGTGGAAGGGGCTCGGAGTCCTGCGTTTCACCCAGTTTGCCCTGCGTCAGATCAGCCTTTCTGCGGGTGCTGCTCCACCCACCATCCTGGTCTATGACCCGACCACCGCTCAGTGGTCGGGCTCTCGTGCGGGGCAGGACATCACCAGCCTCATTGACCGCGTGAAGGCGGACAGGCTGGCGGCCTCTCTCTCCAAGCTCAATGTGCAGGACTGGGTGGGAGATGCCACCAACGCCATCTCAGCTTTGCAAAATCCTGCCCTTCGGGTGGTCATCACGCTGGGGGAACCTGGCACCAACACCGGCCCCACCCGGGACCTCATCCTGAATTTCACGCCCACGCAGGCAGACAACCTCAACAGCGCCCTCTTTTTTGGCCAGCTCCAGGGTGATCCCGATCTCTTTTACATCTCACGGACCACCCTCCTTGAGCTCCTGGCG
>CALDGV010000562.1 GCA_937941745.1 uncultured Prosthecobacter sp.
GTCTGGACCGTGTGGATGGCGTGAACCGCCCTTATGAGGCTCGTGACAAGGCCGCCATCGCCGCCGCCATCCAGCCCAGGACCGCCGACCTGCTCGTCCTCACCGATCCCGACCTCAAGGCCTCTGCCGTTGAGCTCATGGTGGCTCTTGAACTGAAGGTCGCTGCGCCAGCTTTGAGCCGCATCATCGCCGATTCCAAGGCCAAGTCCGCGCTTCGTGTCGGTGCCCTTCGCCTCATGGCCGCGCAGCATGCCAGCGATCCCGTTTTTGCCCCTACACTGGCTCTTGCCGCGGCCAAGACCTCGCCCTCGGATCTCCGCATGGAATCGCTCGTGCAGACTTTTGCTCATCAGAAAGACCGTGCCGTCGCTGAGGCCTCGCGCGTGCTGGAGCAGGGCGCACTTGCGGAAAAGCAGGCCGCCCTGAAGCTGCTCGGCACGCTCCAGGACAAGCCCGCGCAAACCCTCATGGACACCTGGCTTCAGCGCCTCGCTGCGGGCAAGGTCGAGCCCGGTCTGAAGTTGGACGTGCTGGAGGCCGCTGCCGCCTTTCCGGCTCTGGCTGAGCGCCTCGCCAGCTACCAGCAGGGCCGCACCACCGCCCCACGGGATGATTTGACCGATGGCGGCAGCGTGGAAAACGGTCGTGAACTTGTCACCAACCATCTCGGAGCCAACTGCCTCGCCTGCCACACCGTCGAAGCCAAGGAAGGCAGCCAGGTCGGGCCGAACTTGAAGGCCATCGGCGGCCAGCGCAGCCGCGTCGAGCTGCTCGAAAGCCTCATCAACCCCGTCGCCAAGATAGTCCCTGGCTACGGCCTCGTCTCTGTCACGATGAAGGATGGCAGCAACCATGCCGGTGCCTTGGCCAAGGAAGACAAGGCCAGTGTCACGCTCCGTCTGGCCGACGGCTCGGAGAAGAAGCTACCCCGCTCCCAGATCACCATGCAGACCCCGCCCGTTTCCATGATGCCACCCATGCTGGGCATCCTCAGCGCCCGCGAAGTTCGTGATGTTGTCGCCTACCTGGCCAGCCTGAAGCCTGCGAAAGGCAAGGCGGCCAGCAAAGACGCCCATTGAGCGCCTTGCCGTCCTTTTTCCAGCTGGAACAGCTCAGGCTTTCCCGAGCAGGTGGCGGAGAAAGGCGGCATCGGAGAACGAGGCATTCTGTCCCTGGCGGATGATGAGAAGCTGCTGGGAAGGGATGGCGAAGAGACGCTGATAGCCGCTGCCGATGCAGGCGAGCAGATCCGGCACCTGATCTTGAAGCAGGCAGGTATGACGCCAGGACTGCTTGTCCCAGTCGCGCTCCAGCATTTCCTCAACGTCGATCTCGCGGGCACCATCATGGGTGGCCTGGCGGTTGTTCCAGATGCCGGAATGGTAGGCAGGGTTCGCCTGAGAACCCGAGAGGAGAAGTGCAAACGATTCCGGTTTGAGCACGGGAGAGCCGCCACGCAGAAGACATTCGCCGAGCCGCGACCATTGGCGTGCGGTCATCATGAATCCGGCGGCCAGCAGCGGATGGCCCGCCGCATCAGGCAGGTAGCGCTGTGGCCCGAGCCCGAGGGGCCTGAGGACGCGGCGCTCGAGGTAGCGTGTGGGAGATTCATGCCGCCAGTGGCCGGCGAGCTTCCGCTTGAGCACCTCATGCAGCACCTGAAGCTGGCTGGGACCATAGATGAAACGGCTGCCAGGGGTGGCGAGCAAGGGGCGCTTCAAGGCCATCTGGTTCCGGTCTTTGAGCCCGTCCTCATGAATCGTCAGGCCACGCTCCAGACCTGCGGTGAAGTCGAGCAGGTGACGTGTGAGCACCTGGCGGCGTCTGGAATCAGCGCGCCATTCGGGCAGGACTTCCGAAACAGGCTCCTCCAGGCTCAGAAGGTCGTCTTCGACTGCCGCCAGGGCCGTCATGCCCCAGAACGCCTTGGTGCCGCTGAAGATGCGATGAGGTGTCTTGCGGCTTCCTCCGTTCGGGTAGCCTTCATGCAGCACACGTCCGTGCTGCATGATCAGCAGGGAGGTCGTTTTTTTTCCGGCGGCATAGCGGCATGCACCTTCGATCGCCTCTGCCGTCAGGGGTGTGGTCTTGGGCGCACTCGCACAGGCGGGCAGCGCTGAACCAGCCCCCAGCAGCCCCAGCCAAGTCAGCATCTGCCGCCGGGAGTGCAGCTTGTCCATCTGTCCGCGCATGTCCTGTTCGGCCTCTTCACAGCTCCGGCGGAACATTTCAGGGCTCATCCAATGCGCGCCAAAGGCCATGATGGTGTCCTGAAGCAGGCTGTCGGCAGTGACGACGGTCATCGTGCGCTCCTGGGCATACTTGGCGGCCAGCTTTTCGAGCAGATCGTCCGCCGTGTGCCCTGCATCAGCGTAGATGACCTGCAGGCCGTCCTTCTCACGCTCCTCGTTGATCTGTCCGGTGGTCCCGTCAAAGACCACGACGACCTGGGTGCCTGTCATGTCCTGATAGTGGCGCAGGCGTTTCAGCAGCTCCGTGCGTGCCAGATGCCTTCGGCCGCCGCTGCGCGCCAGCTTGGAGAGGTCCGGCCACGCGTGCATGACGTTGTGGCCGTCCACCAGCAGGTAGGAGGGAGTCGCAGACATGCGGCAATGAACCCTGGATGAAGGCCGGAATCAATACCCCAGCCAAGG
>CALDGV010000563.1 GCA_937941745.1 uncultured Prosthecobacter sp.
TGCCGGAGATGCCCTGTTGGTCACCAGCCGTGCGCATGCGGAGAACATCAAAAAGCTCGCCGATCTTCTGCCTGCGAAGCTCAAGTAGGCCGTTCTCCCCTGCCGGGGTTCACAAAAAGCGTTCCAGGATCGGCTTGAGGGAGGCGACCGTTTCCTCCGGCCAGAGCTGGCGGCTGGTCATCAGGGCACCATCCAGGGCCCGATGCTCCGGCCAGCACGGTTCCAGCGGGATTCGTGGGATCACCCGTGCGATCACGGCCTTGGCCATCGCTGCGTTGGCAGACACATGGGCCATCACCGCCTCGGCCGTGACGTGCTTTTCATCCGTCTTCCAGCAGTCGTAATCCGTGATCATGGCCAGCGTGGCCAGGGCGATTTCGGCCTCCCTCGCCAGCTTGGCTTCCGGGAGGTTGGTCATGCCGATCACGTCGAAACCGAGCTGGCGGTTCGCATTCGATTCGGCACGCGTGGAAAAGGCGGGACCATCCATGTTCACGTAGGTGCCGCCGTCGTGCACCCGCCCTCCGGCCGCGATGGATTCCTCCTTCAAAAGCTGGCGCAGGCCCTGGCTCACCGGATCGGCAAAAGCCACGTGCCCGACAATCCCGCGGCCGAAGAAGGTGTGGTGCTCCCGCCGGCTGGTCCGGTCAAAAAACTGGTCAGGCAGCACGATGTCCCGTGGCTGATACTCCGCCTTCAGGCTGCCCACGGCTGTCACGGTGATGATCCAGCGCACGTTCAGGGATCGCAGCGCCCAGATGTTGGCGCGATGGTTGAGCTCGGTGGGCAGGATGCGGTGGCCTTTGCCATGCCGGGGCAGGAAATAGACCCGTCTGCCGGCGTAAATTCCGGTCACCAGCCTGTCGGAAGGCGCGCCAAACGGGGTTTCCACGGCGATCTCCTCCCTCTGCTCAAAACCCTCCAGATCGTAGAGTCCGGAGCCGCCGATGATGCCAATGCAAGGTGCCTGTGATGCCATGAAGCGGATGCTAGGCCGTGTTTGCAGGGTCGCAAGCTGGCGAAAAAAGAAGGAGCAGGCACGCCTGCTCCTTCTCATGGGATCCTTCGTGGAAGGCTCGATTACTTGGCGATCTTCTTGCCGAACTTGTCGGGGTTGGAGTCGAAGCGGGCTTTGCAGTTGTTGCAGCAGAAGCCCACGGTCTTGCCCTTGTATTCCGAGGTCACGCCTTCTTTGATGGGCTTGCCGCTCATGATGCAGGTGCTGTTCACGGGGGCGGCAAAGGCTGAACCTGCGGCGATCACGGCGGCGGTGATGGAGAGGAGGGTCTTCATGAGGGGGGAGGTAGGTTTGGGTTTGTTGATGGGCTCCGGCCGCCGGTGTTTGGCAGGCGGAACAGCGCAAGATACGAGCAAAACAGCACCGGAATGACAATGAAAAAGTCGTGAACGCGCCTCCTGCCTTCTTGACGACCGGCCCGTGTCAGTCCCAGCATTCTCGCTCGCTGGAAAATACCGGCCTGAGCGCCGTTATCAGCATCTCTCCAACCCCGACCATGTCCACAGCCCCAGCTTCTTCGCCTGCCACGGTGCAGGCGCTCCGCAACGCCGTCATCCGTCTCGCCGGCAATTCTCAGGACGGCATTCAGTCCATCGGCGGCATCCTTGCCCGTCTCGCGGGCCGCACGCAGCAGGATGTGATGACCTACATGACGATCCCGTCCACGATCAGTGGCGGCCCGTCCATCTTCCAGGTGCACTTGGGCAGCGGCGAGGTGCTGCATCCTGGCGATGAAAGCGATGTGCTCGTGGCCTTTTACCAGCACAGCTATGACAGCCACCTTAACTCCCTGCGCGAGGGCGGCATCTGCTTCTACGACAGCGGTGAGGTCAAGGAACTCAAGCACGAGCGTGGCATCCACCACATCGGCGTGCCCTTCACCCAGGCCACCATCGAAGCCATCGGCGGCAGCGCCCGTGACCGCGGCAAGAACATCTTCGTCCTCGGCATGCTCTGCGCCGTCTTCCGTCTGGACAAGGACAAGGTCGCCGGCATCCTCGCCCGCCAGTTCGGCAAGAAGGATGAGAGCGTCCTGCGCAACGCCATGCTCGCCTTCGATGCGGGCTATGCCTACCCGGTGGGTGACATCACCACCTTCCGCTTTGAAGAAGGCCAGCACACTGCCGAGCGCCGCATCAGCTCCGATGGCAATACCATGCTCAGCATGGGCCTCATCGCCGCCGGCGTCCGTTATGGTGCCGCCTACCCCATCACCCCCTGGTCCAGCATCATGGAGACCCTGCGCACCGAACTGCCCAAGTATGGCGGCATCTACGTGCAGGCGGAGGATGAGCTCGCCGCCGTGTCCATGACCATCGGCGCGGCCTTCGCCGGGCATCTGGCCATCACCGGCAGCTCCGGCCCCGGCCTCAGCTTGAAAATGGAAGCGCTCAGCTATGCCAGCATGGCGGAACTTCCGCTCATCGTCGTCAACGTGCAGCGCGGCGGCCCTTCCACCGGCATGCCCACCAGCATTGAGCAGAGCGATCTCATGCAGGCCATCTATGGCAGCCATGGCGACGCCCCACGCATCGTCATCGCCCCGCAGGATGTGGAAGACTGCTTCTACATCGCCCTCGAAGCCGGACGTCTCGCTCGTGAATACTCCTGCCCGGTGATCATCCTCACCGATCAGGCGCTCAGCAGCCGCATCGAGGCCTTTACCGAGCCTGACCTCGACAAGCACTGGGTCGAACCCACGCTCGACCTCTCCGACCGTGGTCCGGACTTCAAGCCCTACCCGCTGGATGCCATCACCCGTCACGCACCTCCGGGAACAAAGTTGACCGGCAAATACCCGCACATCTCCGGCCTGGAACACGACGAATACGGTCACCCCAGCGGCAATCCGAAGATGCACCAGAAGATGACCGAGAAGCGCCGCAACAAGCTCGTCGAGCTGAGCCAGAAGCTGCCGCTCCCCGAGATCTATGGCGACCAGGAAGGCGATCTCCTGCTCATCAGCTGGGCCAGCAACCTCGGCCAGGTGAAGGAAAGCGTGAACCGCCTCCGCGCCGAAGGTCACAAGGTCGGTGCCGCCCACCTCCGCCACATCCACCCGATGCCCGCAGGCATGGACAGACTGTGGAAGAACTTCAAAAAGGTCGCCGTCGTCGAGCTGAACGACATCGGCGTCTATGGTTACGGCCAGCTCGCCATGATGATCCGCGCCGCCTATGCCGAGCCCAAGGTGCAGTCCATCTGCAAGACCGACGGCCTCACCTTCCGCATCCGCGAGATCGTCACCGGAGCCGAGAAAATCATGAGCGTCTGAAGGCGCCCGCTTCCCTGAACTGAATCCACCTTTTCACCTCACACGATCATGTCCGCCACCACTCAGGAAGCCGCCGTCGCTCCATCGACACTCGTCACTCCGCCAGCGGAGGAAAAGCTCACCAAGAAGGCCCTCACCGCCGACCACCCGACCTGGTGCCCCGGCTGTGGCGACTTCGCCGTCCTCGCCGCCTTCTACAAGGTGCTGGAGAAGCTCCAGTACCCTCATGAAAAAATCGTCTGCGTGGCCGGCATCGGCTGCTCCAGCCGCTTCCCCTACTTCATGAACACGCACGGCATCCATTTCATCCATGGCCGTGCCCTTCCCCTCGCCACCGGCCTCTCCCTCAGCCGTCCCGACGTGCATGTCTTCGTCTTCGGCGGCGACGGCGACGGCTTCTCCATCGGCGGCAACCACTTCACCCACACGGCCCGCAAGAACATCAAGCTGACC
>CALDGV010000564.1 GCA_937941745.1 uncultured Prosthecobacter sp.
GCGGTTTTTGGCGTGTGCCGATGTTTTTGAACCACACGACTTTGCCGAGGATGGAGTTCAAAAGAAGGTCGGGAAGGCCGTCCTGATCCCAATCGGCGATGGTTTGCGTGGTATAGCCCCATTTGGCTTCGCAGGGGCCTTGGATGCTGCCGTTCGGTCCTGCCATCGGGCGGATGATTTTGCCTGCAGCGGTGAGTTTGACCGGCGCGGCCCACTTCGGCTGTTCCACGCCTTTGCCGCTGAGGTTTTCAATGAAGGCGACGTAACCGGCGGTGTTGCCGCAGATGAGATCGGTGTCGCCATCGCCATCCCAGTCGAAGCCGACGGGCGTGACGAGAGCGCCGAATTTCACCTGATCAGCCTCCTGCTGGAAGTAGCGAGGCTCGGCATAGACCGGTGCCTTGTTGTCGAACTTGCCGGTGTGCTCGATGAAGGCCACGCGGCCATCTTCGTCGCCGCAGATGAGATCGAGATCGCCGTCCTTGTCCCAGTCGATGGCCGTCGGCGTGATCATCTCGAGGTCCATCGTCAGGTACTTGCCCGTGTCGGCCTTCAAACGCACGCCGAGCGCATACTTCGGCTTCGTCCGTGAGCCGGTGTTTTGGAAGTAGGTGAAGCCATCGAGGAACTCGCCGCAGAGCAGGTCGAGGTCGCCATCGTTATCGAAGTCGCCCAGGTTCGGCGAAGGCCATCCAAAGGTCTCCACGGGCCGGTCAGTGGCCATGAGCTTCTTCGGCTTGTCATACTTGGGCGCTTCATTGGTGCCGGTGTTGCTCAGCAGATACACATAGCCGCGCAACGGGCCGTTCATCCAGCGGCCGTCGGCGGTGTAGGCGTTGTCCCAGCCGTATTCGGTCCAGTCGCCGACACCGACGATGAGATCGTTTTTGCCATCGCCCTCGTAGTCGGCCATGCGCCACATGTTGGCGCGGACTTTGTTCATGTGGATGTTGGAGGGCGGACCGAGCTTCACCTGCTGCTCGATGCCCGTCTTGAGGAAATCAGGATGCGAGTTGCCGGGTGTGAGCACGACCGGCTTGCCGTCGATGTAGCTCACCTGCACGTTTTGAGCGCCTTTGCTGATGCGCTTGGCCGGTTTGAAGACGGGCATCTTGTTCTTCGAGGTGTCGCCGCTGGCGTTCTCGAAGAAGTAGATGCCGTTGTAGGGTTTGTCGGGGCAGTTCACCACGAGGTCGAGATCGCCATCGCCATCGAAGTCCATCGGCAGCGGCCAGGCCCACAGCCCGACGCCGAGATCAACGACGAGGCCGGGGTTGTTGTACTTGAGCGGCGTGAGCGTGGACTCCGCGGCGAGGGCGGAGCCGCAAAGAATCGAGGAAAGCGCAAGGAGGGCGTGCTTCATGAGGGTCGGAGGGGGAGAACTTAACGCGGGGAGAAGGAAATCTCGCGCAGAAAGGCGGGCGGGAATCCTGCCCGTGATTTGACGATGCTTGACCTCGGTCCGGCGTCTGAAGATAAACGCAGCATGAGACATCGAGACAAGGCTTCGCTTTACCGGGAGCTCGCCAAACTGACGGATGCGGCGCTGCATCTGGACAGGTCGCTGGACATCCTGCTCTCACAAAATGCTCATCGCCTGCGCCAGCAGTATCTGGCCGGGCTGAAGCAGGGGCTGGTGGAGGGGATGAGCCTCGCCGAGTCGGTGAAGAAGCACAATGCACGGCTGGTGACCGGCCTGGAGATGGCGCTGATCGAGGCGGGAGAGCGCAGCGGCAAGCTGGGCATGGCCTTCAACCATCTGGCGCGCTACTTTGCCGCGATGGATGGGGCGCAGCAGAAGGCGCGGCAGGCGATGATTTATCCCATGATCCTGGCGCATCTCGCGGTCTTCCTGCCTGAGCTTCCGGCGCTGATGGTGGCACAGGAGGGCGATCATCCCGGGCAGCGCATGATCACCGGTCTGGTGGTGCTTTGGCTGCTGCTTTTGGGCACTCTCGCCCTCTGGCGCTCGCTGGCGGACCGAGCCGTGACCTCATCCTCGGTGGATGTGTGGCTGGGGCATCTGCCCTGCCTGGGCACGGCGAGGCGGCATTGGGCGCTGGCGCGCTTCTGCCAGGTCTGCCATGCCTGCATGCTGGCGGCGCTCAACATGGCGGAGACCGTGAGGCTGGGCGGCCAGGCTTCCCAAAGTGCCGTGGTTCATGAAGCTGCGGAGGAGGCTGCGGAACTCATCCTGAAGGGCAGCCCTCTGGGCGAGTCTCTGGCGGACAGCGGAGGCTTCCCGGTGGAGTTTGTGCATGCCATCGCCACTGCGGAGGAGGTGGGGCGGCTGGATGAGGAAATGGCGCGCTGGTCCACGGCGGAGACGCTGGCCGCGCATGAGGCGATCGACCGCGCCGCGCTGTGGCTGCCGAAGGCGGGCTACGCGGTGGTGGTGGTTTTTGTGGCCTGGCGCATCGTCAGCATGATGCAGGGCATCTATGGCGGAATGCTGCAGCAGTTTGAATAAGCCGGAGCTTCAATCGAGCCGCTTGCGGCTGGTCTCCTCCACCAGCCAGACAGAGATGAGGGTGATGACCGCCATGAGGATCAGATAAACCGCCACCGGCCAGGGCCTGCCGCCACTCTTCTCCAGCAGCCAGGTGGCGATCAGCGGAGCCATGCCTCCCGCCAGAGGTGAGGCGAGCTGATAACCGAGGGAAGCTCCGCTGTAGCGGACGCGTGTGCCGAAAAGTTCGGAGAAAAAGGCCGCCTGAGGACCATACATCGCGGCATGCCCGATCAGGCCGATGACCACCGCAAGCATCACGAGGCTGGTCTGGCGGGTTTCCAGCAGCCAGAAGAAGGGGAAGGCGAACAGCGTGAGGAAGAGGGCACCGCCCAGATAGACGGGGCGGCGGCCAAGGCGGTCGGACAGGGCGCCGAACCAGGGGATGGCGATGAGCTGCACGGCCGAGCCGAGCAGCACGGCATTCAACAGAGATCCTTTGGCCATGCCGAGCTGCTGAGAGCCAAAGCTGAGCGCGAGCACGGTGAAGATGTAAAAGAAGGCGTTCTCTGCGAAGCGTGCGCCCATGGAGAGCAGCACATTGCGCGGGTGATCCCGGAGCACGGCCAGGATGGGCACCTTGGGGCCGTCATCAGCCGCCTTGGCCTGCATGAAGATAGGACTCTCCATGATCTTCATCCGGATGAACATGCCCACGCCCAGCAGTAGGATGCCCAACAAAAAGGGCACGCGCCAGCCCCAGCTCAGGAAGGCCTTTTCCTCCATGGACGAGGCCAGGTGGAAGACGCCGTTGGCAAGCAGCAGGCCCACGGGCACGCCTGCCTGCACCCAGCTGGCATGAAAACCGCGCCGGCCTTCATGCCCGTGCTCCACTGCCATGAGCACGGCCCCGCCCCATTCTCCGCCGACGCCGAAACCCTGGATGAAGCGCAGCGCCACCAGCAGCGCCGGAGCTGCCACGCCGATCTGCTCATAGGTCGGCAGCATGCCGATCAGTACCGTTGCGACACCCATCATCATGAGCGTGGTGACCAGCATGGACTTGCGGCCCACCTTGTCGCCGAAGTGGCCGAAGACCATGCCGCCCAGCGGACGTGCAAAGAAGCCCACGGCGTAGGTCGCAAAGGCCGCCATCGTTCCCGCCATGGGGTCGAAGGTGGGGAAGAAGAGCTTGTTGAACACCAGCGCGGCGGCCGTGCCATACAGGAAGAAGTCGTACCACTCGATGGTGGTGCCGATGAAGCTCGCGATGACGACTCGGCGGATGTCGGTAGGCTGGGACATGAAAGGCGGGAAGCTGGGCTGCAGAGAACGCCGCCGGAGCTTGAGCTCCGTCAGCGCGTCGTTGGTTTTCTCGTCAGCCCTACTTCGCCACCTTTTTCACGAAGAGCTTCCGGTCCCAGTTCTTCTTCAAGGCCTCCGGACTGGCGGCCGAGGCGACGCCTCCTTCAGGCACCTCGATCTTGGCGGACCAGAGCAGGCCGTTCAGCACCAAGCGGCGCTGGTTGGCATCCGCCCAGTTGGCGTGCAGGTCACAGCCGGTGAATCCAAAGCTCCGGCCACCATTGGGGCGTTCATAGGCCCAGGCGACAGTTTCATCACGGCCAGCATGCGCCTTGGCATCCGCCGTTTTGCGGCTGTTTTCCGGCATGGGGCAGGCGAGCACAGGAGTCACGCCCTGGCTGGCGAAGTGCAGGTTGTAGAGCCAGCCATCCTTGAGCAGTTCGAAAGGCTGCATGCCGCGTGTGATGGGGTGGCTGGGCACGCTGACAAACTGGACGTCCCAATGCCCGCGGCAGCCGATGTCTGGCTGGAAGGCCGCGCCGAACCACTGTTTGAAGGCTTCGGCTCGGTCTGCCGGGCAGTCGATGCCCTGGTGCAGGACGACGAGGCCGGTGCCCGAGTCTGCAAGAGCCTGCATGCGCTTCCAGCGTCCTTCTTCCAGGAAGGGCAGCTTGATGCCTCCATCCATGAAGAGCAGCACGGCACGGGCTCCATCGAGCACGGCCTCATTTTTCGGCCAGCCATCGGCCACCAGAACCGGAGCGACACCAGGCACGGCCTTCAGCCACTCCATGATCAGCGCGCAGCCGGCGAAGTACTCATGCTGGCCGGGCTTGTTGCTCGGGCTGCCGGCCATCAGCACGATCTTCGCCAGCTTGGCATCCTGAGGCAGCGCCTCCAAAGGCGCCTGCTGCTGCTCGGGCGTGAGTTCGGCAAGGAGCGGCTGGGTAAGGAGGGCGCTGCAGAGCAGGGCGAGGAGGGGCAGTTTCATGGAAGGATCGGTTGTGGTGCATCAACGACGGCTGGGAGCCTTACTTCAGCGTCTGGATGTAAAGGATGAGGCTCTCGATCTGCGCATCGTTCAGGATGCCCGCGTAGATCGGCATGCCGGTGTCGAACTTCTCAAAGCCCTTCACCACCTTGGCGCTGGGGTTCAGGATGGATTCCTTCAGGTAGGCGGCGTCGGCCGGAACCTTGCCTTTCATGCCTTTGGCAATCTCCCGCGTGCTGCCATAAAGGCCTTTCCAGCTTGGACCGACCTTGCCGACAGTGCTGCCATCGGTGCTGTGGCAGGCCATGCAGCCGAACATCTGGTAGAGCCGTGCACCTTCCTCGGCGGTCGGTTTCATCGTGGCCGCAGCGACAGCGGCACGTGGGGTGAGATCGACGCTGATTTTGCCAAAACCTTCCTTCACGGAGTCGAAGGTAGCCAGTTCCCAAGGAGTGAAATAAGCGGTGTTCTCCGCTTTCAAGCCGTCAGCGCTCTTTAGGCCCCAGCCGAGGCGCATCTGGCTCACGCCACCCTTCATGTCGGGGAAGCCGACGAGCACGCTCATGCCGTCCTCACTCAGGTAAGCGCTGCTGGCGGTCATGAATTCCTGGCCGGCGCTGCCATCCAGCTTCAAATGCGGGCTGCCATACTCCGGCGTGCGCTTGTAGTTCCATCGCTCGGCACTGTAGCTGGTGGGATCGGTGGCGAGCTTGGCATCCAGCTTGGTATTGAAGCGCAGCAGCACGCCTTTGTCGGTCGGGGTCAGTTCCTTCAGCAGCACGCGGGGTTGATCCGTGTAGCGCAGGCGGGCGAGGCCACTGAGCTTCGGCGCGATGGTGCCCCAGACCTGGAAACCGACGACGTAGAGCTGGCCGTCCGCGGGGTTCACATGGGCGTTCAGCGTGGGGAAATCGAGGTCACGCCAGAAGCTCATGATGGCAGCCTGGGGCTTGGCAAAGCGTGAGCTTGTGATCACTCGGAACAGCTCCGGCCGGTTGTAGCCGATGTGAATCAGCTCATCATTGATCGGCCCCATCTTGGCTCCGACGAGCCAGGTCTGCGTGACGCCGCTGG
>CALDGV010000565.1 GCA_937941745.1 uncultured Prosthecobacter sp.
GTCCGGCCTGGTCTGGGGTCCGGTCTTCCTGGCCATGATGCTCGTGGGCAGCATTCCCTTCCGCTACATCATCACGATGGTGCTCAGCGCCCTCTGCCTCATTCCGCTGATCTACTTTTTCGTCCTCAAGCCCTACCAGCAGGCCCGTATTGACCAGACCTGGTACCTGCTCACCAACCAGCAGGAGAAAGTGGACACGCGCGGCCACGGCTGGGTGCCCAACTTTGTGCAGACGGCGGTGGCTTCCGCAGGCTTTGAGGGCAAGGGCCCCCTCTCGGTGAAGGTTCCTGAGCAGCGCTCCATCCACCGGATGTTCTACCCGGAGGCGGAAGCCTTCAGCGACTACATCTTCAGCGTCATCTGCGAGGAGTTTGGCTTCCGGGGCTCCGTTCTTCTGCTGAGCGGCATCGCCCTGCTGCTGGTGCAGGGTGTCTTCATCGCCTTCTATGCCCGAGACCAGGTGGGGAGGCTGATCGTGGTCGGAGTGGTGACGATGTTCTTTGCCCACACCTTCCAAAACGCGGGCATGAACCTGTGCATGCTGCCGGTGATCGGGCTTCCCATGCCCTTCATCAGCTATGGAGGCACGTTCATGATCGTCACCCTCTTCATGATGGGCATGGTCCAGAGCGTCTGGGTGCACCGGAATATCTCCCCCGTGAAGAAAAAGGCCACCGCAGGCGGCGGTCGCGAGCTCGACTTCGAGGATGACGAGGAGGATTAAGGTTCAAGTTAGGCCGCGACGGGCTGCGGCTCGACCGGCTGGGCCAGCGTGTGCGTGAACGGATTGCTGGCGGCCAGATTGTACTGCCGGATCGCCGTGGCCCAGAAGGGTGCCAGATCGCTGTCTCGCGCAGACCAGAGGCGGTAGTGGATGTCCGTCATGATCTCGGTGTCGTGAATCATGGCCTTCATCTCCTGCGGACTGAGGGCGCTGGGCCCCTGCTTGATCAGGCGGTCGGCAATCTGATCAAGGTAGGCGCGCGACACATTGATGCTCTTGCGACGGCGCAGCAGGGAGACGTGCAGGCCGTTCACATACGGGTCGAGACAGACCTGGAGCAGCCCATGGTATTTCTCCAGTTCGGGCGGCAGGTGAATGCGGCCTTTGATTTCCGCGAGGCTGGCATTCATCGTGGCGAGCACTCCCGGCGGCTCGGTTTCCTCAGGGGTCAGGAAGAGTCCGAAGCGCAGCCCGGACCTCTTGCCTGAAACGAGGATGCCCATCGGGATCGCCAGCAACAAGGCGGCGAGGATGGGGCTGATCCACAGCAGAAATCCATGGGAGACCATCCAGGCGATGACGGACCAGACGATGCCGATGGCGGTGACATGCCAGAGATTGAAAAAGACCTCCGCCCAATCCACACGACCATCGAGCTTGCGACGCTGAGTCACCCAGGTCACTCCCTTGCCCAGGACGGTGTACACGACGAACTGGGAATGGAAGAGCATGAGCACCGGCGCCATCAGGGTGAAAACCCAGGTGTCCGCAAGGCTGCTGAAGAAGGTCTGCACACGGCCTTTGAAGGGCTTTTGCAGGCGTCCGGTGATCATCTCATCGAGCAGGATGGCAAACTTGGGCAGGAAGATCAGCATGGCCGTGAGCCCCAGGAGGATCTTCATGGCCAGCACCGCCTGTGCGCTGCCGAGGGCCACCGGAGTAGCCGCGAGGAAGGTGGAAAACACCAGGAAAAGCAGCCAGAGCAGGCTGCTGGCATAGCTGAGAATGCCGTGGGCGAAGTTAATCCGGCTCATGAAGTGCCAGCCCTTGGCAAACAGCAGCCAGAAGTGCTGCATGTTGCCCTGGCACCAGCGGCGGTCACGCTTCAGCATGTCCACCAGCGTGGGGGGACCCTCCTCATAGCTCCCGCGGGTGGTCGGCAGCAGGCGCACGGCATAGCCGGCCTTCCTCATCAGCGCTGCCTCCACAAAGTCATGGCTCAAAATGTGCCCGCCAAAGGGCTCCTTGCCCGGCAGCGGCGGCAGAGCGCAGTATTTGATGAAGGGTTCCAGGCGGATGATGGCGTTGTGGCCCCAAAAATTCGCCTCGCCGCATTGCCAGTAATCCAGGCCATCCATGAACGGAGCGCCATAAAGGGCCTGGGCGAACTGCATCACGCGCCCGAGCAGGGTCTCCGCCCCGATCTGCTTGGGGAAGGTCTGAAGGATGCCGATGCCCGGATTCTTCTCCATGATGCGCACCATGCTGGTGAGCAGGCCGCCGGACATCAGGCTGTCCGCATCCAGCACGATCATGTAGCGGTAACGCTTGCCCCAGCGGCGGCAGAAGTCGGAGACATTGCCGCTCTTGCGGTTGATGGGCTTGCGGCGGCGGCGATAGAAAATGCGCCCGAAGGCATTGAGCTGCCGGCAGAGCTCCAGCCAGGCCGTCTCCTCCTCGATCCACTGGCTTGGCTGGTTCGAATCACTGAGGATGAAGATGTCGAAGTTCTTCGAATGGCCCGTCTGCTCCAGGGAGAGGTAGATGGAACGCAGGCCTTCAAAGACACGGGTCACGTCCTCGTTGAAGACCGGCATGACGATGGCCGTGCTGGCGGTGATCTCCGCATCATGATCCTCGGGCTTGAGCGTGCGCCATAGGTTCAGCGGGTCCGGCTTGGGCCGGTTCATCAGCCACATGCCAAAGATGGCGGTCCAGAAGCCGACATTGAGCTGGTAGTAGAGGGGGAGGAAGGTAGCCAGCAGCAGCCACTCCGCCTTTCTCATCCCCTGCTCCGCCAGGTAGGTGTACATCAGCCAGGTGCCCACAATGGTGCCCAGGCCAACGAAGGAGAAGAAGGTGGCACGGCGCATCCGGGCGATGCGCGGCGGCGGCATCCCTGCGGTGGCGTTGATGTTGGCGGTCTGCGAGCCGATCACACTCATGTGAGAAGGAAGTAAAGGTAGCCGAGCACGCCGCCAACGATGCCGATGAGAAGGGAGTAACGAAGGATGGGATGGCGGCCCAGGCGGTCAAAAGTGTCCTCGGCCACATCGGAAACGATGCCGAGATCCATGTCACGCGGGGTCATCTTGCTGATGCTCATGCCCGGACCGGAGGTGCGGATGGCGTTGCGCATGGCCTCGCGCATGTCATCGGGCAGGTTCTCCTTGTCCAAAAAGAAGTTCGGCCAGCGTGATGGACCGCCACTGAGGTGAAAGCCGAGGCGCCCGGCGGCCTCCAACTGGCTCTCATTGAGGTTCATGTCGCTGTAGATCGCCGCCAGCCACTCCCGCATCATCAGGCGGGCCTGCTCGATGCTGTGGGTCGTCGGCGTCCGGGAAGGGTCCTTCTGATGCGCCACGGCCGCACGGCGGAGAGTTTCCAGAATGAGCTGGGTGCGGCGGATGCGGTTGTGGAGCTGGTAGGACCGAAAGTAGTCGGCGAGGCGGGCATAGGCCTCGTTCCACTCTTCCTCGGTGCCAGTCTCGGGGGCGAACTGAATGTTGACGGCTTCCATGAAGGCTCAAAAGCGAGCGCGCGGAGAATGCGCGGGAGGCTCCAAAGGGGAAGCGGAAAAATGCACCCTCCTCAGCTCCGCTTACGAAGTAATCGCCTCCTGGCCGAAAGGGTGGCTACGGGGCACTCCGACCTTGCTTCAGCCGGGCCAGGACCTCACGCCGCATCTCATCGCCCATGGCCGTCAGTATTGCCTCCAGCTCTGCCTGTCCGGCGACCTCCAGACTTCCCCGGGCATCAAATTCGATGTTTTCCAGGGTCAACCGCCGACCGTTCAGAACCGCCGTGGAGGTGATCAAGGCTGGCTTGGTAGGCCCGACCCGCCGGAAGAGCACATTGTCCACCTCCAGTTCGCAACGCTTGCCTTCCCTGCCCGTAACCACAAAGGGGTTCTGAGCCGAGGAAAGCACGATGGCGTTGCTCAGCTTGTAGCGGCCTTCATCCAGGAAAAACAGGTCGTAGCCAATGCAGTCAGCGATGAAGACCCGGTTGTAGCTCGTTTTCGCCGCCACGGTGTCGCAAATGCCCGTGCTGTTGCCCAGGCTGACAAAACCCTCCACGCGATACTCCGCCGTTTCATGGGCGCTGATGCCATCATCGCCGCATTCGATGGCGCGGATGTTTTCAAACAACACGTCCCGGCAGTCGCCGTGAATGTTGAAACCGTCGTTGTAGGGATGGGTGGCGGTCAGGTTGCGAATGACCAGATGCGCGTTTTCGCCGCTCATCTGCACCCCGGCACTGCGCACCGGAACGCTGATGTCTGCCTCAGTGAGTTTCACTCCAGGAGCCAGCCTGATGAAAAAGCTGCCAAAGACCTGCTTCGAGGGTGGCTTTTCGCGTGCAGCATCCTGAACGAAAGTCCACTCCCCCGGCTGAAGTTCCTCCGGCTTCTTGAAAGGTGCATGCAGGCCCTTCGAAGTGCGCCCCATGTGCTGCATGCGCCCGTGGATCCGGAAAAACCACCGCCCCAAAATGGCCGCGTCCAGCCTGGGCAGGAGGTCTTCAGCCTCAAACAAGCCAGGGGCCACCTCCCGCCACTGGCTAGGATCAGCCGGGTCCGACCCCTCCAGGACGGCCCCATGCCCATCCAGGGTGATGGGCTTGCCAGGCAGGCCCTTTTTGCCATGGAAGCCGGCATAATCACGATACACCCGCGTTTCGAGATGGATGGTGTCCCCAGGCTGGGCTGCCTTGATCGCCTGGGCGATGGTGGGCACGTCGCGCCCCACGTGAATGTCAGCGGCCATCAAGCCAGCGGCAGAAACCAGGAGGAAGCTCGGAAGAAACAGACGGAACATGAAGCGGACAAAACGTTACTTCCACCGCAGACATTCCGACCGAATGGCCGCCCGCGTGACGGCTTGCAATTCTCGTTCCAAGCTCAACAACCTTCATTCAGCGTTACCAACACCCTTCTTTGAACCCGCAGCATGGCCCGAATCGCCCTTCTTCCTTTTGGCAGCGCAGGTGATGTCTTTCCCTTCCTCTGGCTGGGCAGGCTGCTCCAAAGCCGGGGACATCAGGTCACGATGATCACCGCCTGCCTGTTCGAGGAGGTGGTCCGCTCCGCCGGCCTGGAGGTCGTGCCACTGGGGCAAGTCGAGGTATTTGAGCGGATGGTGGCCGACCCGCGCATCTGGAAGCTCTATCAGGGCACCAAGATGGTCTTCGAATTCGCTGGAGAGTGCGTGGAGAGTTTCCTGGCTCCGATCGAGCAGCGCCAGGGCACCGAGGAGGCATTTGACCTGCTGCTGGCGCCCTGCACTGCCTTTGGTGCCAGGATCGCGCGAGAGGCGCATGGCATCCCGATGATCTCTGTGCACCTCCAGCCAGCCGTCATGATTAGTGCCTATGAGACACCCGTGCTGTTTCCCGGCATGGAGCACTTTCAAAGGCTGCCGCTTTGGCTCCGCCGATGGCTGATCCGCCTGCCCAATCCGGCGGACCGCTTCGCAGCGCCTGCGGTGGCCAGAGCCTGCGCCAAACGAGGAGTCACCCCACCGCGCAGCTTGTGGTGGGATTGGGCACATTCGCCCGATGGCACGCTCTGCCTGTTTCCCGAATGGTTTGCCGCCGCGCAGCCGGACTGGCCAGCAGGTATCCAGCAGTGGGATTTTCCCCTCGAAGACCTGGCGCAGGAACAAACCCTCAGCCCGGCGCTGCGCAGCTTTCTCGCCGCAGGCAGCCCGCCAGTGGTCTTCACCCCCGGAAGCGCCAACGAGCACGCCCGGCATTTCTTCAAAGTGGCCCAGGAAGCAGTGACCCGGCTCGGCCTGCGGGCCGTCTTTGCCACACGGAAGCTCGAGCAACTTCCCCCGGACCTTCCGCCCAGCATCCTGGCCGTGGAATACGTGCCCTTTTCGGCGCTGCTGCCGCAAGCCTCGGTGTTTGTCCACCACGGCGGCATCGGCACGCTGTCCCAAGGCTTTGCTGCCGGCTTGCCTCAGCTCATCATGGCCATGGCGCATGATCAGCCGGACAATGCCTGGCGTTTGCAGCGCCTGGGAGCCGGCCTTGGCCTCACGCCGCGCAGCTTCACTGCGGAAACAGTCTGCGCATCCCTGCAGAGGCTGCTGAACGAACCCTCCTTCCGCCTGGCAGCCAAGGCAGCCCAGGAAAAAACACAGAACCGACGTCCGTCGGCAGATCTCGCCAGCTGGATCGAAGCCAGGCTCAAACCTCGCCGCTGAGGGCGGCACTAGAACTGCGGCTTCACAAACTGTTTCTGCGCAGCGGCGATCTCCTGGTGCAGCGCCACGATCTCGCGCTGAAGATCTGCGGCATCCTCCGGCGAGAGACCGGGCTGCTTCAGCTGAGTCTGCAGACGCTGCTTCAACATCTGGAGGCGGGTCACCTCCAGCGCCCGGAAGGCATACTCAGCAGCCTCCAGGCCACCGGTGGGCATGGATTCGTGCAGGAGCTGGTTCAGGGCCGCCTCTTCGTCGGGCTGCAGCGTGGTGAGAAAAACATTCACGGCCACGGGGTCCACAGGATCAAACCGGCCATGCCAGATCAAGGCGAGCAGTTCTGTGCCCGGCACATCTCGCAGCACTTCATCGTGGGGCTGACGGCGCAGCCAGTCGAGCACCTCAGCATCCGCCAGCGCCAGCCTTGCCAGCAGCAGGGCATTGCGGTTCTGCGCAGCCAGAAGCTGCTGCCCGGAGCTTTCCGGACGCACGGAGGTCTTTTCCTTGTCTTTAACACGCTGCGGCTGCTTGCCTGCCCGCACCACAAGCTGCCTCAGCGTCTCCTCGGGGATGGAAAGCCGCACCGCCGCCCTTTGGATCGCGGTCTCACGAGCCACGGGGCTTTCCAGGAGGGAAATGTTTTCCGCCATCTCGCTGGCAAAGCGCACACGCTCCCGCATCTCCCCCAGGTCACGGCCCGCAGCCGCAGCATCCACCTGGTAGTCGAGAAATTCCTGGGCTTTGCCGAGCAGGCTGCGAAATGCCTCGGCCCCCTGCTTGCGGATCAATGAATCCGGATCCTCTCCGGCGGGGAGCGCGGCGACCTTAACAATCAAGCCGGTAGGAGCCAGGATCTTGAAGGCCTTTTCCGCCGCCTTGATGCCAGCGTTGTCGGAATCGTAGCAGAGGACGATTTCGTCCGCCTGACGCTTGAGCGCCTTGGCATGAAACTCCGTGAAGGCCGTACCCTGCCCCGCCACAGCATTCGTGAAGCCAGCTTCATGCAGCATCAGCGTGTCGATCTGCCCTTCACAAACAATGGCCTGGCCGGCTTTGGAAATATGCCGTTTGGCGCGGTCAAAGCCGAAGAGCACCCGGCTCTTGCTGAAAATCGGCGTTTCCGGGGAGTTCAGATACTTGGCCGCTTTCGCATCCGCCTGCAGCAGACGCCCGCTGAAGGCGATGACGTCGCCATTGTCATTGCGGATGGGGAACATCAGCCGGTCGCGAAAGCGCGGATAGGCATCCCCACGCTCCTCGCTGAAGATCAGAATGCCTGCATCAATGAGAATCTGCCGGCCAAACTGGTGCTCCGTGGCCCACTGGCGCAAGAGCTGGCCGTTCACCGGGGCGTAGCCGAGCTTCCAATTCTTCGCCACGGCACTGTTGATGCTACGTCCCTTCAAATAGTCCCGGGCGGCGGCGGCGAGCGGGCTTTTCATGAGCAGCTGATGATACCAGTCCGCGATCTCCTGATGCACGCGGATGAGCTGGGTGCGGTGCTTGGCCTCCTTTTCGGCATTGGCGTCCCAGACCTCTTCCTGGATGCGGATGCCTGCGGCATCGCCCAGACGTTTTACCGCCTCCATGAAAGTCAGACCTTCATGATTCATCAGGAAGCGGAAGGCATTGCCCCCTGCCCCGCAGCCAAAGCAGTGGTAGGAGTTGGTGGATGGCCGGACGTTGAAGGACGGGCTCTTTTCGTTGTGGAATGGGCAGAGCCCCACCCAGTTGGTGCCTGCCCGCCGGAGCTTCACCGTACGGCCGATCAGGTCCACGATGTCCGTGGCGGCCAGGATCTGCTGGAGGGTTTCTTCGGGGATGCGGGACATGGGCGGCGGGCAGGCAGAGAGGCGCGGTTCAGGGGTGAACTCAACCATGGAGTACGAACTCATCCGGCAAGAAAGATTGCCCGCAGGGCAGTTGCGCGCCAAAAGGAGGGGTTGACCATGACCGCCGCCCGCTCCCGTGCCACCTCAACCGCTCCTGCCGTGCCGCCCACGAAGCAGATGGCGGTCTATCAGGCGCTGCGTGCGGAGATCATCAGCGGCGAACTGGCACCCGGCACCACGCTGGTGATCGATGCCCTGGCGAAAAGGTTCCAGGTCAGCATCATTCCGGTGCGTGAGGCGCTCCGCCAGCTGCAAGCTGAACGGCTGATCGAGATCCGCCCCCACACCGGCGTGCGGGTGACCGAGGTGGACGCAGGCTCGGTGGGAGAAATTTTCGCCATGCTCGGGGCGCTGGAAGGCATCTCGGCGGTCCAATCCCTGCCCCATCTGACGGATGCGCATCTGCACGAGCTGGGTGAACTGCTTGCCGAGCTCGAAAAGACCGCTGCCGAGGGGGACCGGGCCGGATTTGAGGAGGCCAACCGCGCCTTCCATCTCCTGCCCTGCCGCATCGCCGGACTTCAACGCGTGGAGCAGACGCTGCAAAGCCTGCTCACCGAATGGGAGCGGCTGCACCGCAACGCCTTTGCGCGCAGCCAGCCACCGGACATGGCCACGGCCAATCGCGAACATCGCGCCATCCTGGAGGCGCTGCGCACTCAAGATGCCGCGCAGCTGAAGGACGTGCTCGCCCGTCACAACCAAACGGCCGCTGAGCACTACCAGCGCCAGGCTCCCCAGCCAGCCTGAAACCGCAGGCCAGGAAGCCTGCGCGCAAAAAGTTCCGCTGCGCCCGACAAGACAGTGCTCAGAAGATCCGTTGGTTCCGCCGGCTTTTTCCGCCCCAAGTTCTCCCATGCGCCTCCTCCTGCTCCCCTTCCTCGCCGCCGCCCTGCCAGCCTCTGCCCAGGACTGGCCTGAATTCCGCGGTCCGGACAAACAAGGTCATTCCAGCGCCACAGGCCTGCCTTCGGAATGGAATCCCACCTTCAACAAGAACATCGTCTGGAAAGCCAGCCTGCCAGGCATCGGCTGGTCATCGCCCGTGGTGGTTGGAGACAAGGTCTTCCTGACCACCGCCGTCACCGTGGGAGGTGAGGAAAAGCCGGTGGCTGACCGCAGCCTGCGCGCCCTCTGCGTCTCTGCCACCGACGGCAAGGTGATCTGGGACAAGGAAATCTTCCCGCAGCCTGCCGCAACGGCGCCCAACATCCATCGCAAAAACAGCCATGCGAGCCCCACGCCGGTCTTTGAGGCAGGCAGGCTGTATGTGCACTTCGGACATCAGGGCACGGCCTGCCTGAACGCCGAGGATGGCAGCACCGTGTGGAGCGCCCGGGAGTTTGCCTACAAGCCTGTGCATGGCAATGGAGGCAGCCCCGTCATCGAAGGCGACCTGCTGATCTACAACGCCGATGCAGAAAGCGCCCCGGCGGTCATCGCCCTGGACAAAAACACCGGCAAACAGCGCTGGCGCTTTGACCGGGTGAGCGATGCCAAGAAGAAGTTCTCCTTCAGCACGCCGCTGGTGATCGACGTGAATGGCAAACGCCAGCTCATCAGCCCCGGCAGCGGTGTCGTGAACGCCCTCGATCCTGCCACCGGCGCTGAAATCTGGAAGGCGCGCTATGACCAGGGCTACTCCGTCGTGCCACGTCCGGTTTATGCCCACGGCATGGTCTTCATCGCCACGGGCTACGACAAGCCCACCGTCATCGCCGTGCGAGTCGATGGCGCGGGAGATGTCACGGACACCCACATTGCCTGGAAGCTGGACAAGTTCGCTCCTCACAACCCCAGCATGACCGTCGTGGGCGACGAGCTCTACCTGGTGGCCGACAACGGCGTGCTTTCCTGCCTGGATGCCAAAACAGGCACCGTGCACTATCAGGAACGCTGCACCGGCCCGATCAGCGCCTCCATCCTTCATGCAGATGGGCGCCTCTACCTGCAGGATGAAAAAGGCCTCGGCGTGGTGATCAAGCCGGGCAAAACCTTTGAAATCCTGGCGAAGAACGACCTCGCTGAGCGCTCCCTGGCCTCCTATGCCGTCGTGGGGGATGACCTGCTCATCCGCACCGAATCGAGCCTCTGGCGTGTGGGCTCAAAATGAAGTCGCGGCATCTCTTTCCACACCTTCCCTCCTCATGACGATGCGCTCCCTGCTGCCTGCGGCCCTTCT
>CALDGV010000566.1 GCA_937941745.1 uncultured Prosthecobacter sp.
GAGACATTTACGATCCTCCCGATGCTTCAGCGTGAGCGCATGCCCCAGCTCATGCGCGGCCACCCGCCCCACCGGATGCTCCGAGCCGCCGCGTACGCGCGTGGACGTTGTCACCTCACTCACGACGGCAGGCTCGCCATAGAAAAACCCGTTCGGCCCCATGTCATGGATGAAGCACAGGTCCAGCGCACCAGGAACCAATTGATTCATCGGCAGCGCCTCCTTGACCCAGTTACGCGAGCGTTGAAAAAAACGCTTGGGCGCAATGTCCAGCGCTTGCATGTCACGAATGCCCGTCACCTCAAAACGAATGCCAGCAGGCTCCCAGATTCGGTTCACCTCGATGAAGACCACCTGGATCTCGCCCTCGGTGATGGCGCATTGCAGCCAGGGATGCACCGCCGACCGCACCCGATGCACCTGCACCGGCAGCGTGATCAGTTCCACCGGCTCCTGCGCCAGCAGCATGGACGGAAAGAGCAAACATGAGATTAAAACACGGAACATGGCGCGCATCCTGTATGATTAGCGCCAGGACGGGAAGCTGCAATCCTCACTCACCGACGTTTCATTTTGCGCTTCAACAATCCTCCCAGGTGAGGCATGATGCGGCATCATGGCCTCCCTGCTTTCCTCACTCTGCGGCACCTGTGGCCGAAATTATCAGTCATTGATGCTGCGGGCGGCGAAGGCGGGCGGGCCGCTTTCGGGAATGGTCGGGCTGGCGGCGGATCTGGGCACGCCGGTGGCGAATTTTACTCTCTGGCTCACGATTGGAGCGGCGGGACTAACGGTGATCGCGGGCCTGTTGTGGTTTGGCGGGCATCAGCGCCAACTGCGGCGCGCGATGGCGGATGGAAAGGTGACGCAGCAGGAACTCGAGCAGGCCACCGAACACAATGTGTGGAGCGTGAGCTTTGCTTTTGGTCTCGTTTCGACGGTGGTGCTGTGCCTGTTCATGGGCGCTCAAAAACTCGCGGCGGAGGAGGACAAGGGGGTGCTGGCCACACTCGTCCCGGCACTGGAGCAGGTGCAGAAGTCGCTGTTCAAGATCGAAACAGACGTGGTGGAGGTGAAGGAGACGACGGAGCGCATCGAATCCAAGACCGAGCAGGTGCTCACGAAGCTGGAGGACATGAGCGCGGTGTTTGAACAGGCGGCGAAAGGCGGCGCGATCATCGCTAATGCCACGACTCCGGCTGAGCACTACCACAACGCGCGCATGTTTGAGCTGAAGTCCGGCTTCGCCAGCGCCCGCAAAAGCTACAACGCCTATCTGGCGAGCGGCGTGGACTTCATCGACCCCTATCTGGCCTACACCGACATGCTGAAAGTGCAGGACGGCCTGGAAGGTGCCCGCGAGGTCGTGGCGGCGATGCGGAAGAACAACACCAGCACGAGTTTGGAGATCGCGGCAGCCCTGCTGTTACCGAAGGAGCAGCGCATCGCCGCATTGAAGCAAGGAGTCGAAAAATACGCGGACTTCGCGCCGGCGGTGTATTTGCTAAGCCGTGAGTTTTCCGTGGAAAAGCTGGGTGAGCAGACCCTTGCCGACAAGCGTGAGGAAAAGGCGCTGCTGGAGAAATTCCGAGCCTTGGACGCTGCCGGGAAGTTCCAGCGTTACGTCATGGACAAGAAGCAGGCGAAAGCCTGGCTCGACGATGCGGAATCGCGCCTCGCGAAGCTCACCGCAATGCCAGCGGCGGTCTTGGAGAATCCGGTGACGCTTTCAGCGAATCAATCAAACCAGGGCTGGATGCTCACGCTGGGCTTCGCCGACTACAAAATCAAAAACGTCGAGTACAAGCTCGATGGCGCGGGCGAGTTCAAGCCCACCGGCTTCGCCAACATGACCAACCCGCAAACTGGCCTGCCGATGCCGTCGCAGACCATCATGGTCGCCACGCTCGCGCCAGGCGAGCACACGCTCGAAGTGCGCTACACCGACATGACGGACAAAATGAACGGCCCCTTTGTTTTAAAGCTGAACACCGCCGAAGCCGCGCTCAAGGCCGGCAAGGCGATGCTGGACCTGAGCGCCACTTCATGGGTCAGTATCCAGCAGGGCAATGTCTATTTCACCGGCGTGCTCACGCATCGCGGCATCCTCAAATCCATCCGCTACTCGTTCGACAGCGAAAAGCTCGACCAGGAGTTCCCCTTCTCGCCGCCGAAGCCCGGCGAAGGGCCTTACGAGATCGGCGAGGGCCTGCCTTACCTCAAAGCGCCGGATGGATTGAAGTTCGTGGCGCTGCAACTAACCTTCGTGGACGGGACGCAGTCGGAAGTGAAGAAATACTCGGCAACACCGTGATTCGATCACTCGGCCCCAAGACTGCTGACCAGACCTGGGCCAAGGTTGAGTCGGCTGTGCCAGGGTGCAAACAAGGAACGTTCCTCAGGCAAAAGCTGCGAAGGGTCGATCTGCTGGATGAGTGC
>CALDGV010000567.1 GCA_937941745.1 uncultured Prosthecobacter sp.
TGGGCGTGGAGTCGCCATCCCACTCCAGCACGCGGTTTTCGATGCGGTTGACGGTCTGGATGAAGGGCGTTTTCCAATGCAGGCCGGCGTGGACCACCGGCTCGCCCACGGGCTTGCCGAACTGGGTGACGATGACCTGCTCGGTCTCGTCGATGGTGTAGAAGCCGGAGCTCAGCACGATGAAGAGCACGAGCGAGATAATGAGAGCGAGAGTGGATTTCATCGGGCGGCGGGGACGGGTGTTTCTTGCGGCGCAGGCTGGCGCAGGTTCATGAGCGGAAGGAAGGAGGAGGCGTTTTCATCGAGGATGATCTTCCCAGGCACGGTGGGCAGGATCTCGGTCATGGTTTCGAGGTACATGCGCTTTTTGGTGACCTCGGGCGCTTTTTTGTACTCGGCGAGCAGGGCGTTGAAGCGCGAGGCGTCGCCCTCGGCCTCGTTGATGCGCTTGGTGGCGTAGCCTTCGGCGGCGCTGACTTTCTGCACGGCCTCGCCGCGCGCCTTTGGCACGACACGGTTGTATTCGCCGCTGGCCTGGTTGATGGCGGATTCTTTCTCCTGCTGGGCGCTGTTGACCTCGTTGAAGCTGGCTTTCACCATCGCGGGAGGGTTCACGTTGCCGAGCTGGATGAGGTCGATGCGCAGGCCCATGTCCAAAGTGTCCACAAGTGCGCGTAGGCGCTCCAGACCCTTCTGCTCCATCTCCTGGCGGCCGATGGTGAGCACTTCGTCCACCGTGCGGTCACCCACGACCTCGCGCATGACGGCCTCGGAGAGATCGCGCAGGGTGGCGAGGGGTTCGCGGAAGTTGAAAGTGTAGGCCACGGGGTCTTCAACGTGGTACTGCACCTCCCACTCGACGAGCACGGCGTTCAGGTCGCCGGTGACCATGTTTTTCTCCAACTGCTGCTCTTCGTACTCGGAGTACTGATAATAATTCGTGGCACCCTGCGTGGCGGTGCCAAACTCGAGCTTCTGCTGGCGCTGCACCTCGACGATGATGGCGCTGTCCACGCCCCAGGGCAGCTTGAAGTGGAGGCCGGGCGGCGCGGTCTTCAAATAGCCGCCAAAGCGTTGGATCACGGCCACGGAATTCGCCGGCACCTGGTAAATGCCGGAAAACAGACCGACGAGAACGAACAAGGCACCGACGCCGAAAAGAATCAGCCGGGGGTTGAGCCTGATTTGCATGCCCTCAGGCAGGGCGGGGTGACGGATGGTGGCCATGCAAAGAGACTAGCGCGGTGGTCCCAAGCAGCAAGCGGCATGCTTGACTCATATTTCACATCCAGGACAGACGAGTTCGCGGCCCGTGAGGCCCACCAGTGCGGATGGAACAGCGAACCGGGCACAGAGAACCGCGAACCTCACAAATCATCCAGCGGGCGGGTGATCTCTCCGCGTATCGCGCCGTTGAGTCGTGGTTCGAGCGTGGGTTCGGACCTTGGATGATTCATACATGGTTTTTACCCGCTCATTTAAGCTGAAACCAACGAATCTGTTGCTTGGCACGCGAATGTCGGGGTAAAACGACGGCTTGAATTCAAAACCCCGTCGCAAAGCAACATTCTTGTCGGAGATAGCGTTGCGCTCAAAGCAACGGATCTGTTAATGTTTCAACTGTTCGCTGAAGAAATATGATCCATTCCGACGAACATTTACAGAAGCCTGCCATTGACCGCATGAGAGCTGCTGGCCTGGAAGTCGAAGAGAAGGCTTACGGCTTTCGCTTCGTTCATCAGAGTCCATCAGCGGAATATGTTGGCGAGTGCGGCGGGGAACATAACGGGAGTATCTCAATCTCGATAAATGATGGAGTTCCACCCAATCGGTGGTTCTTCCGCTTCTCGATGGGAGAGATGGCCGATTATCTTATTTCCGCCTATCAACTAACGAAGTCTATGGGTGGCGACTTCCTTAAAGCGTTGGAAGCAATCGATTCTAAATACGACCACGACCTACTCGAACAGCGACTCCGGCAAGCCTATCCCGAATTACCGTGGGACTAACACAAACAGCGAACAAGACGGTGGTGGGCAACCGGCTACCCGTCCCGAGTCGAAATGACGCTCTTGACTACAACTCTTAACCCTGTTGCGGAGTGGCGCTCCCGCTCGCCGTCGCCTGATCCGAGTCGTTCAGGCATCCATCACGCTGAAGCGTGAACAACGTGCTGTTCAAATAGCGGATTCGACCAGCATTTTCACCCCAGGATTGCAGTCCTTGAACACCCTGCGTTGCAGCATTCCTTCGTCATGCGGCTCAATGGCACCTGCCAGGAGGCTCGTCCTCACTGCTTTGTCCATTCGCGCCACTTTTTAAATCCTCAGGCAAAGCACCTCGCCTTCCCGCTCGACAAACCATCACGCCGAAGTCATGAATCGCGGCATTGATGACATGTGAGCATTCCTATCTCTCCTGGCGGATCTGGGCCGTGTATGCGGTGCTGTTTGGCATTGCGATTCCATGGTACTGGCCGGCGGAGGATGCGCGGATGCTGTTTGGGTTTCCGCTGTGGGTGGTGGTGTCGATCGCGGGGTCGTTCGGCATTTCATGTTTCACGGCCTGGCTGTTTGTGAAGCGCTGGCCGGCGGATGAGGACGGGGAGGACGAGGCATGATCGCGGCAGCGACGACCGATGTGATTCCCTTCGGACCGGTGGCACTGGGGTTCATGGGGCTGTACCTGCTGTCGATGATCGGGATCGGCTGGCTGGGCATGCGCGCGCGGCAGGAGAACACGCTGCGGGACCATTTCATCGGCGGCCAGGGCGTGGGGTTTTTCGTGCTGCTGCTGACGCTGTTCGCCACGCAGTACAGCGGGAACACGATCCTGGGCTTCTCGGGCAAAGCCTACCGCATCGGCTTCGCCTGGCTGACCTGCGTGCATTTCATGACGGCGATCGTGGTGACGTACCTGCTCTTCGCGCCCGAGTTGTTCAAGCTGGCGAAGCAACACGCGTTCGTGACGCCGACGGACTATCTGCAGCACCGCTTCAATCATCGCGGCCTGAACCTGCTGGCGACGCTGATCATGGTGGCGGCGCTGTCGAATTTCTTCCTCGCCCAGCTCACGGCGATGGGCCGCGCGGTCGAAGGGCTCACCACACTGCCCCCCGAAACGGCCTTCCTGTGGGGCGTGGTGGTGCTGGCGGGCATCATGCTGGTGTATGAGACGATGGGCGGCTTCCGTGCCGTGGCGTGGACGGATGTGATCCAGGGCGGCGTGCTGGCGCTGGGCTTTGCGGTGCTGCTGGTGCTGATCTTCAAAGAATACGGCTCAATGGAGGAGACCACGCGCAAACTGCTGGCCACCGCGCCGGAAAAGGTGCTGCCACCGAAGGCCTTGGAGCTCAAAAACTGGATCAGTTACATCTTCCTGCTGGGGGTGGGCGCGGCACTGTATCCGCAGGCGATCCAGCGCATTTACGCTGCCAAATCGGCAACGACACTGCGCAAGAGCCTGGCCGTGATGGCCTTCATGCCGCTGGGCACGGCCTTGATCGCGGTGCTGGTCGGCGTGACGGCGGCAGCGCATCTGGCAGGTGAGTTGAAAGGCGCGGACAGCGACGCGGTGCTGGGAGTGATGCTGCGCCACATTCAAGAGCAGAGCGTCTTCGGTCACGCGGTGGTGGTGCTCATTTTTGCCGCCGTGCTGGGGGCGATCATGTCCACGGCGGATTCAGCGCTGCTTTCCATCTCCAGCATGGTGACGAAGGATCTCTATGCCGGGTTCATCCGGCCCAATGCGGGCCAGGAGGCGCTGACGCGGCTGGGAAAACGGATCTCGACCCTCTTCATGATCTCCCTCGCGGCGCTGGCCGTGTGGCTGAACAACTCCGGCACCAAACTGACGCTGGTGGAGCTGCTGGAGATGAAGTTCGACATGCTGCTGCAGCTCGCCCCGGCCTTCATGATCGCGATTCACTGGAAGGGCATGCGCGCCGGGCCGGTGTTTGCCGGCATGCTCATCGGGCTGGCGTTTGCCCTGTGCTTTTTCTGGGTTCCCGCCCAAGGCGAGGGCTTCCTGACACTGCTGAAGAACTCCGGCTTCCATCCCGGCCTGTATGCGCTGCTGCTGAACATCGGAATCGGTGTCACGGGCTCGTGGATCGTGAATGCCCGGTCGAAAACAGCGAGCAGGCGCGATCCCTCATGAGAGCGCCGAAGTGCTCCCGGATGCGCCCCAGCAGTCCGCCCGCTGGGTTATCTGGACCCATCAACGCAGCATGTGCCTGACTACCTCCTTCACCGCCAAAGGATAAGCCGCTCCGAGCTTGTGAGACGAAAAACGCAGCCTCATCCCCCATCAATGATTAAACAAGAACGCCGGTGAGTTGATCAGGGCCCACGCCAGGTCCTGCGCGGCGGTGAGGCGCTTGTTGGTGAGCTGTTTGGCGCTCAGGTCGCTGTCACGGCGGCGTGAATCAGCTTGGGGTCGAGGACGATGGGGTTTAGGGATTGGGTGTGCTTGGTTTCGAGGGTGATGAGCTGGGGATCGATGGCGAGGGTCTTCTTTTTGGGTTTGGTAGTCGCGGAACTGATTGAGAAAGTGGGCGGTGAGAGTGGCGGTTTGCGCGGGGGTGCGTTTGGGTGAGGTTGTATGTGACGACTCTATTGATAGAGCTTTAAATACTCTTCCAGAGGCTCGTCAGGTTGACACAGGATCACATCAAACGGCTGCAACTGCCCGTCGCGGATGTAGCAATTTCGTGGGAGGACGTCGATGGCGAGGATGTTGAAGGCGTCGTTGAAGGGCACCTCTGGATACTTCGATTTTCAGCAAAGCGATTCGTGTAACTCCTTCATTTTGAGTGGTTGGTTTTTCAAACAGCGGGGTTTCCAGAGGCACCCTGAAGAAGAGAAGGTGGCCGGAGGTGTCGGGGATGCGGGTCCAGCCTGCCGTTTCATGGCGGCGCATTCCATGCCTATGAGAATAAAAAGCACTGCGGGCAGCCAGGTCAAAAAACCAAGAGTCGATGCGGCGCTCCGGCTCCAGCGGCCTTATTCTTACTCTACAAACCGGCCCGTGCTCATCACGACCGGTCTGAACAGCACCGTGAGATGATTCACCGGCAGCACGGCGAAA